>CAMLOA010000213.1 GCA_946481445.1 uncultured Devosia sp.
TGCGCTGTCCCGGCACACCGTGCGGATTGTCAGCGACTTGGTGGGACTATCGCGCATGGCTTCGACCGCGTTGCGGATCAGGTTGACCAGGACCTGCTGGATCTGGACACGGTTCGCAAGCACCGGCGGGGCGTCTGCCAGCTCGAGAAACGTGTGGATGCCCTTTTCCCGGGATCCCGCCAGGGCCAGCGCACTGCCTTCCTCAACCAGCGTCTTCACGTCGAACAGGTGCATATCGGTGTCTCCGCGGGCCACGAACTCGCGCAGATGCCGAATGATGTCCCCGGCGCGCAGGGTGTTCTGGGCGGCGTTCTCCAGCGCAGCCTGCACCTGCATCAGCTTCGGATCGGACGTCTCGCCGAGCAGGCGCCGCGACCCCTGGATATAGTTGGCAACGGTCGTCAGCGGCTGGTTGAGTTCGTGGGCCAGGGTCGAGGCCATTTCCCCCAATTCGTTGTACCGGGCCAGCCGGGCCACCTCGTTCTGGCTCTCCTGCAACTTGGCGAGGCTTTCCTCGACCACGGTCAGGTCCCGCACGAAGCCCACGAAGTAGCGTTCCCCCGCGCCGTCCATCACCATCTCCCCGACCGCCAGTTTCATGGGGAATGTCGTGCCGTCCTTGCGGACCCCAACCACGACGCGATCGGTGCCGATGATGCGCTTTTCGCCTGTCTGCAGGTAGTGCTTGAGGTATCCGTCGTGCTTGCCGCGATACGGCTCAGGCATGAGGATGGACACGTTCCGCCCGATGACTTCCTCGGGAGCATAGCCGAATTGCCGTTCTGCGGCCGGGTTGAACCCCCTCACCCGCCCATCGGTCTCGATGACGACCACGGCGTCGATCACGGTGTCCAGCAGGGTCGTGAGCTCCGTGCTGCGCTGGGCCAGGTTGCGGGCGACGCGCCGCTCCCTCGCCCGGGCCGCGTGAAGTTCGCCCCCCGCCCAGGCGAGGCCGGCACCCACCACAAGGAACACGACCAGGTCTGCTATGACCCCGGGGAGCGGACGGCCTATCCCAAGCACGGAAAACACGATCGGGCCGGCAATGGCCGTGGCGAGCAGGCCAGGTCCAAGCCCGCCCAGTACAGCTGCCGCCAGCACCGCGGGGACGAAGGCAGCCGCCGTCACCGATACCTGTGCATATTGCTGCAACAGGAACAAGGCTGCATAGGCTGCCAATACAAGCCCGACAGCCGCCAAGTAAGCACCAAGTCTGTGCCTGATCTCATAGTCCATTTCGGCCCCGCCGTCTTGACGCTATGCCTGCTTGAGACATGCTGCAAGTCCTGCCGCTGCAGAAGACGGCGAGCTTGACGGCCATCAAGTCCAGCCGCCCCGGCAAATCTACAGTGCCGGCAGCCAGGGCAACGATGTCGGATGGCGATGTCCCTGGCGCCCAGGGCCAGGTAGAAACGAGAGCCAACACCCGATGCCTCCGCAGGCGAAACCGCGGCGGGACCTGCCGCAGAGTGCGATATTCGTCGGCCTGACCTTCGGCTGGGCCTGGCTGCTTTGGGGCTATTGGGTGTTCGCCATGCCGCCCGGCGGGCTGCAATTGTCACCTCAATTTCTGGTCTGTGCCCTGCTCGGCGGGCTGGCACCGTCGCTGTCGGCCATCGCGATCACCCTCGTCCTGGGCGGGCCGCAGCATTTGCGACAATCGGCGCGGGCCATGATCGGTGCCCGGCCCGACGGCATCGCCCTTGCGGTGGCCATCTTGCTCGCCCCGACCATAGCCCTGGCCACGACGATGCTGGGGTCATGGCTCATCGGACCGCTCACCTGGCCTCCGACCGCGATCGTCATTGCCGCCCTGGTCTGGCCGGCTATGGCGGCGCTTGGCGAAGAATATGGCTGGCGCGGCTTCCTTCTGGACCGGTTGCTCAAGCGCCATGGCCTTCTCCCCGCGGCCCTCCTTGTCGGGGTGATCTGGGGCGTGTGGCATCTTCCGGCCGACTATATCGCGCTCAAGGGCTACGGCCCCTGGTTCTGGGTGGCCTTCGCGCTCAACGGCCCGATCGTCCTCACGGCCCATTCCGTCATCATGGCGTGGCTATGGCGACACACGGCCGGCAGCCTGCCGATGGCGATGCTCTATCACCTCACCATTACCGCCAGCGCCATGCTCGCACCCAGCCCGGGAACCGAAGGGTCGGCCAGCCTGATCCATGCGGGCATCGGCGCAGCGCTGACATGGCTGGCCGCCGTAACCTTGCTTGCCACGCGACGGCGCGAGTGGGCCTGGCATCGCTAGCACACCTTCCGCGCAATATCGCCGGGCCTTTTTGATGGGAATCAAGGCTCCGGCGGCTATCGCGCCTAGGCTTTGCCGGTCACGTCAGCCTGGAGAGCAAGATGCAGGTCCTTGCCACCGAAGCAGAGGCACAGCCGATGCTGTTCGTCACCGCCACCACGCCGATGGCCGCCATTCCGTCGGTCATGGGGCAGAGCTTCGACAAGCTCGGCCAGTTCTTCGCCAAAGCCGGCATCAAGCCGATCGGACCGCCGCTGGCCGTCTACCACGACTGGGCCGCCGGCCAGACCACGGTGGATGTCGGCTTCCCCGTCTCCGAGGCCGATGCCGGCAAGGCCAGCGGTGCCGTCATGCGGGGAACCACGCCTTCCGGTCCGGCACTCAAGGTCGTGCATGTGGGCGCCTATGACGGCTTGCCCACGAGCTACGCAGCCCTCGACGACGCCATGAACCAGGCACATGTCCCCGAGAGCACGCGCATGTGGGAAGTCTATATCGGTGAGCCCGGCGTGGTTCCGGATGCCGAACTTGTCACCGAAATCTATGCCGCGGTCACCGCCGCCGACGCCGCCAAGTTCCACTAGACCGGGCGGGATCACCATGGCGCACAAGCAGGTTCTGTTCCAGTCGGCGGCCCGCCAGAAAGTCCTGGCCGGCGCCACCCAGTTGGCCGATGCCGTGCGCGTGACGCTTGGCCCGCGCTCCAAATCCGTCCTGATCGAGCGCAAGTGGGGAGCCCCGCTGGTCTGCAACGATGGCGTCACGATCGCCAAGGAGTTCGACCTCAAGGACCCCGAGGAGAATCTGGGTGCCCGCATGTTGCGCCAGGCGGCCGTGAAGACCGGGGAGATGGTGGGAGACGGGACCTCGACGGCCACGATTCTGGCGCATGCCATTCTGGCCGACGGCATTCGCAACGTCGTCGCGGGGGCCAGTGCCATCGACCTCAAGCGCGGCCTCGATCGCGCCAGCAGCCGGGCCGTCGAGACCCTGCGGACCCTGTCGCGGCCAGTGGCGAACCGGAAGGAAAGGGAGCAGGTCGCCACCATCTCGGCTCACAATGATCCGTTCATCGGCAAGCTCGTTGCAGACGGCATCGACAAGGTGGGCGACGATGGCGTGATCACCGTCGAAGAGGCCAAGACCACCGAAACGGTGCTCGAGGTGGTGGAGGGCATGCAGTTCGACCGCGGATTCATCTCGCCCTACTTCGTGAACAATCCGGACCGCATGGAGGCGGTCCTGGAGGATGCCTTGCTGCTGATCGTGGATGGCAAGGTCAGCGCCCTCAGCGACCTGCTCGGGCTGCTCGAAGCCATCGCCAAGTCCGGTGCGCCGCTGCTGGTCATTGCCGAAGACGTCGAGGGAGAGGCTGTCGCCACCCTCATCGTCAACAACCTGCGCGGTACCTTCCGCAACTGTGCCGTCAAGGCCCCCGGCTTTGGCGACCGCCGCAAGGCCATGCTCGAGGATATCGCGGCCCTGACGGGTGGACAGGTCGTGGCACGCGATCTCGGCATCAAGCTGGAAAACGTGACGCTCGACATGCTGGGGCGGGCCAAGCGCGTCGTAGTCGACAAGGAGACCTGCACCATCGTCGGCGGCGGGGGCGCGCCGGCGGTCATCAAGGCGCGCATCGAGCAGCTACGGCGCGAGTCCAGGGACGCTACATCCGACTACGACCGCGAAAAGCTGGAGGAGCGGCTGGCCAAGCTCTCGGGCGGCGTTGCCGTGATCCGGGTCGGCGCCCCGACCGAGAGCGAAATGAAGTCGCGCAAGGACGCGCTTGACGATGCCATCAGCGCCACCAAGGCGGCCGTGGCCGAGGGCATCGTTCCGGGCGGTGGGCTGGCCCTGCTTCGGTGTGTCGACGCCCTGGACCGGGAGGCCGCCCTCTGCGAGGGCGATGAGCGCACCGGCATCCAGATCCTGCGCCGCGCCCTCGAGGTTCCGGCCCGGCAGATCGCCGAGAATTCCGCGGTGGATGGCGGCGTGGTCATCGCCCAAATGCTGGCGAGCCAGGGAGCCTGGGGCTACGACGCGGCGCGCAAGACCTATCTCGATCTCATCGAGGCCGGCATCATCGACCCCGCCAAGGTCGTTCGCGTGGCCCTCGAGAATGCCGTCAGCGTGGCCAGCACCCTGCTGCTCACCGAAGCAACCATGACGGAAATTCCCGAGCCCCCGGGCCAGGGCGAGCGGGCGACACCCGTCGATCTCTGATGTTTGGCCTGCCGACAAACCCCCTGGCTGTCCTGACCCTGCTGGCGGCCGTGGTCGCATTCACCCTCCTGGGCGCCTACTGGTTGACGCTGGGCGAGATCGGCCGGCATCGCAGACAGCTGCTCCTTGCGTCCCGGGCAACATCCGGCATGATCACGGAAGAGCGGCTGGCACCCCTGCCTCAGCCCGTCCAGCGCTATCTGCGCTATGCCGGCGTGGCCGGCAGGTCGATACCCCGCCTGGTTACTCTCACCCAGAAGGGGCGTATCCGGTCGGGTCCGGAAGCAGCCTGGATGCCCCTGGAGGCCGACGAGATCTACTCGACCAACCCACCGGC
>CAMLOA010000214.1 GCA_946481445.1 uncultured Devosia sp.
TTCGCCGATGACCGCCGCGATGCCGATGTGCGGCGGACCTATATCTCGGAGTCGGCGCGCGTTTCGACGGATGGTGAGAACTACGTCCTCGAGTTGCAGAACGGCGCCCTACAGTACCGGCACCCCGATGGGCGTTTCTCGGAAATCCGGTTCGCCCGCTACGACCTCAATGTCGACCGGCTCTCCCAGCCGCTGGCCAACCCCGACCCGCTGCTCGAGACAGATAGCGCGACGATGATCGCCGAGGCGATCCAGAGCGGTTCGTGGCCGCCAAAAGTGTTGAACACGCTGGGGACGCGGTTCGCCGAGGCGCTGCGCGTGATCGGCATCTGCCTGCTGGTCCTGGCCATTTCCGGCTTTCCCAGCGGGCGGCGATCGCGCATTCCGGTCCCCATGGAAGCGGTGGTGCTGCTGCTGGCCTTCGTCGAGCGGGGCATAAGCGCCTATAGCCCGGCCGGCATCGCGACGGGATCGGTCATCATGATCCTGGCGGCGCTGGCGCTGCTGGCGATACGCGCCTGGCCACGACGAATTCCGGATGCGGAGGCCGCCGCATGAGCAGGATCGACTGGGTTGTCCTCAAGCGGCTCGGCAGCCGCATCGCCGTCACCGTACTGGTTTTCTATGGCCTGATCGCCCTGGTGGAGTCGCTTGACACCTGGCGGTTCAACTATGTCTCGCGCGAGCACGGGCTGCCGATGGCCGTCCTCATGGTGGCGATGAGCGCGGTACGATGGACGATAAAGACCCTGCCGGTGACCGTGCTGATGGGGGCGATCCTGGGATTCATGGACCTCAAGGCCCGCCATGAACTGACCGTCATCCAGACCAGCGGCCTGTCGATCTGGCGGATCATTCGCGCCCCCGCCATCGGGCTGATCCTGGTCAGCTTCGCGGTGGCACTGGGGGCCGAAACGGTCAGCACCCAGATCAACCGCGACCTTTACCCCACGCCACCGGGACAAACGAACCTGGAGACACCCGATGGGGAAATCTGGCTCGAACAGCGACAGCGCGACTTCCACTACGTGATCCTGGCAACCGGCATGGCGCCTGGCGGGAGCCGCCTTTCGAACGTCACCGTCTTCCACCTCAGCGAGAGCGACGAGGCGCGGATTGAAGCCTCGGAGGCCATCCTGGAGCGCGGGGAATGGGTCTTTCCTGCCGCCATCAAGCGCAATGCCGATGCGCCGGCCGATACCATATTCGACTACCGCCTCCCCACCAGTTCGACGGCCGCCGAGATCAGCCTCAAGCTGTCGTCGACCGAAGACATGACCTTCTTCGAATTGGCGGAACTACTGGATTCCGGGGTTGCCGACGCCCGAATCCGCGCGGCCGCGACCATGCGGATGATCAAGCTGCTGGCCCTTCCGCTGGTGCTCACCGGGTCCCTGTTCATTGCTTTTGCGTTTACCGCAGGTTATCGAAGAGCCTCTAATTATGGTCCAGCGGTCCTCTATGGGGTCGTGCTTGGGTTCGTAGTGTTCGTGATAACCGAGATGGCCGACCGTGCCGGGTCGACCGGCGTTCTCGATCCCACGTTTGCGGCCGTCGGACCTGCATTTGTGGCCATCGTCATCGGCGTGACGGTGTTGCTGCACAAGGAAGACGGGCGCGCGTGAAGGGCTGGAAAGCGAGCGGAAGGTCGACATTTTGCCGGGCTGCTGCCAGCGCGGCGCTTGTGCTCGTCCTGACGGCTGGCGCATCGGCCCAGGGCCTGATTCCGGAAGATTTCTTCAAGGCGGAGATCGACCCCAGCGCTCCGGCAGCGGTGGAAGCCAACAGCCTGACCTTCGATGGTGCCTCCGGCATCATCACCGCCAATGGCGATGTGGTGCTCAAGCAGGCCGGCTACACCGTGACCGGGGAGAGCCTGGTCTACAACCGCCGGACCAATGATGTGCGCTTCAGCGGCGCGGTGACCATTCGCGACCCTGCCGGCAACGTGCTGGAAACCCGGGACCTCGAGGTCACCGGCGGCATGAAGCAGGCCTTTCTCAATTCGCTGACCATCACGACCCACGATGGCGCCCAGATCCGCGCGGACAGCGCCGACTACGACGAAGCGCTGCGGACGATCCTCACCAACGCCTACTACGCCCCCTGCGGCGACTGCGTGGATGACGCCGGGCGGCGCATCGGATGGTCGGTCAACGCCGCCAAGGTGACCTACAACGCCGAGGACGGCTCGGTATACCTGGAACAGCCCACCCTGGCCCTGCTGGGCATACCGGTGGCGTGGCTGCCCTTCCTGTGGATACCCGATACCAGCGACACCGCGCTCGAAAACGTGCGCATGCCCAGCGTCTCCTATGGCGACGATATCGGAGTGAAGATCGAAGTCCCAGTAGCGGCCTACTCCAGCCGCTGGACCGACATCATCCTCACCCCGACGCTGTTGACCGGACAAGGCTTCCTGCTGGGCGCGGAATGGATCCAGCGGTTCGACCGCGGCCAGTTCCAGATCAAGGCCTCAGGGCTCTATCAGTTCAACAAGATGGCCTTCACGTTCACCGAGGCCCAGCGCGACTGGCGCGGCGCCATCCAGACGTCGGGCGAGTTCCGGCCCTTCGACGACTGGACGGCGGGATGGAGCTACACCGCCTTCACCGATGCGGCCTACCTCAGCGACTACCAGTTGACGACGGCAAAGTCGTCGGTGAACGAGGTCTATGTGACCAACCTCACTGATGACACGTTCATCGACGCCAGGTTGCAGCAATTCAACCTCATCGGCAGCGTGACCAGCGCCACTCAGGACCAGCAGGGCATGGCCCTGCCCAGCCTGCGCTTCGAGCATATCCACGACCTGGGGCCGGGCATGGGGCGCATCGAGGTCAGCGGCCGGCTACTGGGCGTCCAGCGCGGGCTGGATGCGCGTCGCATGGTCAACGGCGTGCCGTACACATTCGGTTACGCGGGCAACAAGCAGCATGCGAGCTTCCAGGCCGGCTGGCAGAACCAGTGGATCGGCGGCGGTGGATTTGTCGCCACGCCCTATATCGGTGGCCGCGCCGACTTTGCCTACTACGATGGGACCAGCCCCCTGCTGCCCGGCGCGACAACCTTGTGGAGCGCAACGCCCATTGCCGCAATGGACCTGCGCTACCCGCTGGTTGCCAGCGACGGCTCCACGGTGCACCTGGTGGAACCGATCGCGCAGCTGGTCTATCGGGGCTCGACGACGACCAGCGTGGGCATTACCAATGACGATGCGCAGAGCTTCGTTTTCGACGATACGAACCTGTTCAGCTACAACCGCTTTTCGGGCAGCGATCGTCAGGAAACCGGCCTGCGCCTCAATGTCGGCGGGCGCTACCAGGCCAATTTCGCCGACGGAAGCTATGTCGAGCTGATTGCCGGGCAGTCCTTCCACCTGGCCGGCACCAATGCCTTCACCACCGTCGACCAGACCAATACCGGAGTCGGCGGAGGCCTGGAGAACACGGCCTCCTACGCAGTTCTGGGCGCCTATGGCACCTTCGAGTCCGGATTGACCTTTGGCGGCAAACTCCAGGTCGACACGACTTCGCTGCGCGTGGCGCGGGCCGGGTTGGGTGCCAGCTATGTCCATGATGATGGCTACCAGGCCAAGCTGGACTATCACTATATCGCGGCCAACCCTGCGGCCGGAATCCTGCTGGACCAGCACGAGATCGGCGCCGAAGTGGGCGTCCCGGTTGCCGAATACTGGACGGTCAAGGCCAGCGGCTACTGGGACCTGGCGTCCAATTCCTGGCTGCAGGTCGGCGGCGGCCTCAACTACGACGACGGCTATCTGGTGTTTGGCGCCTCCGCTACGCGGAACGGCCCGACGCACGCCTCGCCCAACGCCACCCGGTTCACCGCGACCTTCCGCCTCAAGGCGCCGGCGGGTCTCAACGTCGGCTTCTAGCCTGGCCGTTCCCATCGGATTTTGGCCTCATTCATGGGGCAATTGACACCACCGATTTCCCGCCGCATTGAGAGCGGGCAGCAATTTCCGAGGCAATAATATGGCGACTGGATTCTGGGGGCGCGCAATCGGCGCCGTGATCGTGGGGGCGATGCTGACCGTTGCCTCTGCCATGCCGGCGCTGGCACAGAGTGTCCGCGTTACCGTCAATGGCCAGCCGATTACCGACATGCAGATCGCCCAGCGCGTCAAGCTCTTCGCCATGGAGGGCAACAATTCCGGTCAGCGCGGCGCCATGGAGCAACTGATCGACGAGGCCCTGCAACTGGGTGAAGCCAAGCGCCTGGGCATCACCATCTCGAATGCACAGGTGGATGAGGCGCTCCAGCAGGTGGCGCGCAACGTCAATCTCAGCCAGGACAAGCTTGTCGCCATGCTGCAGCAATCCGGCGTCGGCATGGACACGCTGCGCGACCGGCTTCGCGCTGCCCTTGCGTGGAACGGCGTAACCCAGCAGGCCATCATGCCGCGCGTGCAGGTGTCGGACGTGGAGCTTGACCAGCAGGCGGCCAGCCAGGTGCAGGCCTACCAGAATTTCGACTATATCCTCAAAGAGATCATTTTTGTGGGCCCCGGGTCGAGCAACCGCAGCGGCCAGGCCAACCGCTACCGGTCGAGCTTTGCCGGATGCGACACCGCAGTCGATCTGTCGCTGAGCTTCACCGACGCTGCCGTCATCGATGTCGGCCGCCGGCACGCGACCCAGCTTCCCGAGGCCATCGCCAAGGAACTGGCCGGGCTCAATGTGGGCGGAATTACCAAGCCGCGCGTGGTGGAATCGGGCGTTTCGATGCTGGCCATCTGCGAGAAGACCCAG
>CAMLOA010000215.1 GCA_946481445.1 uncultured Devosia sp.
TCGAGCCGATCCTGGCCATGGCCCGCATGGAACAGGGCGGCGCCATCGACCTCCTGGCCACCTACCGCGCCTCGGGTTATCGCGCCAAGGTCGCCGAAATCCGCCCCGAAATCGCGGCCGGTTCGAGCGGCATCGTCTGACCGTTCAAGCAGTTTTCCGAAGCCCCTCCCCGCTGAGGAAAAACGAAGGCCCGGTGCGTAAGCGCCGGGCCTTTCGATTGGGTCAGGCCTTCACCAACCCGCCGAAATAGTCGAGCGCGTAGGCTTCCACGCCATCAACCAGGATCACCTCGCGTCCGCGGAACTGGGCGGCGCTTCCCTCGCTGCGATCCATGTAGCGGCCGTGCGGGCCGCTCCAGTCGAAGCCACCCAGAAAGCGCCCCTCGGCATACAAGGCCGACAGAGCCGCCTTGATCGTCGCGCCGGCCCGCTCGCCGTCGATCAGGTCGCCGCGCTTGATATAGCCGTAGTAGCTCATGGACCAGACCGGCTGGCCGCAGTGCCACATCACCTCCTGGCCCAGAAAGTCGGTGCCGCCGAAATAACTGTCGAGATAGCGCCAGTCGCCGCTCTGCCAACTGAGGTCATGCGCACCGGCGCGCGAGGCGGGCACCTTGTTTCCACCGCCGACATAGGTGGCGGCCTTGGCTTCCACGATGACGGCGGTCAGTTCGTCTAGGGTCATATCTGCCTCTGGTTCGAGGCAGATATGACGGGTGCTGGTGACGGGTGGTGTCAGCAAGCTGCGGTGGTTCCGTCACCCCACCCTCATTCCCTCCCCATCGTGAGGAGGGAAGCGCCAGCGCAGTCCTGCCCGTCCCTTCGTCTCCCTCCCCCTTGTGGGGAGGGATCAAGGGTGGGGGTGCGGTGTCTCCGCACGAGAAGAGCCCGGAGACGATCTACTTCATGGTCGGCATCTGGAACTCGGCCCCGTCCTTGATGCCGCTGGGCCAACGGGCGGTTACCGTCTTGGTGCGGGTCCAGAACTTGATCGCGTCGGTGCCGTGCTGGTTGAGGTCGCCGAAGGCGCTGGCCTTCCAGCCGCCAAAGCTGTGATAGGCCAGCGGCACCGGCACCGGCACGTTGATGCCCACCATGCCGACATTGACTCGCGCGGCGAAGTCGCGCGCCGCGTCGCCGTCGCGGGTGAAGATGGCCGTGCCATTGCCATAGGGATTGTCCATGGTCAGCTTGAGCGCCTCTTCATAAGTCTTGGAGCGCACCACGCTCAGCACCGGCCCGAAGATCTCCTCCTTGTAGATGTCCATGTCGGGGGTGACGTGGTCGAACAGGCTGGGGCCGACGAAATAGCCGTTCTCATAGCCCTGCAGGCTGAGGCCGCGACCATCCACCGCCAGCGTCGCGCCCTGGGCCACGCCGGACTCGACCAGCGCCGCGATGCGGTCCATGCTTGCCTTGGTGATCACCGGACCCATTTCCGATGCCTTGTCGGTGGCCGGACCGACTTTCAGCTTTTCGATGCGGGGCTTCAGCGCCGCCACGATCCGGTCGGCCGTTTCCGCGCCAACCGGCACCGCCACGGACACCGCCATGCAGCGCTCGCCTGCCGAGCCGTAGCCGGCGCCCATCAGCGCATCGGCAGCCTTGTCCATGTCCGCATCGGGCATGATGATCATGTGGTTCTTGGCGCCGCCAAAGGCCTGCACGCGCTTGCCCTCGCTTGCCGCCGTCGCATAGACGTAGCGGGCAATCGGGGTGGAGCCGACAAAACTCACCGCGCCAATCTGGTCGTGGTGCAGGATGCCATCGACCACCGCCTTGCCGCCCTGCACGACATTGAGAATGCCCTTGGGCAATCCTGCTTCGATGGCCAGTTGCGCCAGCCGCACGGGGACGGACGGATCGCGTTCCGACGGCTTGAGGATAAAGGCATTGCCCGCCGCAATCGCCGGAGACAGCATCCAGAGCGGAATCATGGCCGGAAAGTTGAACGGGGTGATGCCCGCGCCGATGCCCACCGGCTGGCGCATGGAATACATGTCGATTGCCGGTCCGGCGCCATCGGTGAACTCGCCCTTGAGCAGATGCGGCGCCCCGGCGACGAATTCGGCAACTTCCAGCCCGCGCAGGATGTCGCCCTTGCTGTCTTCCACCGTCTTGCCGTGCTCGGCGCTCAGCAGCTCGGCCAGTTCGTCCATGTGCTGGTTGATCAGCGCAACGAAGTTGAAGAACACGCGAGCCCGGCGCTGCGGATTGGTGGCGGCCCACTTCGGCTGGGCGGCAGCTGCCGAGGCCACGGCGGCGTCGAGGTCGGCTTGCGTGGCCAGCGCCACGCGCGCCTGCACCTCACCGGTCGCCGGGTTGAAGACATCCTGGAATTCGGCGCTGTTGCCCGAGGTTTCGACGCCGTCGATGAAATGGCCGATGGTGCGCATGTGACTCTCCCTTGTGGTGGAGCAGTTGTTGCACTACGATTTTCTGTCATCAACGCGATATATTTTGCATCCGTTGTGCGAAAATATAGCATCTTGGTGTATCAAGCGCATGCCCATGGTGTCGTTCCGGCGAAGGCCGGAATCCATCCTGAGACGGCACCCCGGGAAGCCAGGAGGGGAACACCAGGAGAAATTCCCATGAACTGGGACGACGTCCGAATCTTCCTCGCCATCGCCCGCAATGGCCAGATCCTGGGCGCTGCCCGCGCCCTCAATCTCAATCATGCCACCGTCGCCCGCCGCCTCACCGCCCTAGAGGATGCCCTGGGCTCTCGTCTCTTCACCCGCAAGACCAACGGCTCGGACCTCTCTGCCGAGGGCGAGCGTTTCCTCGTCCACGCCGAGGCCATGGAAAGCGCCATGCTGGCGGCCAGCCAGTCCGCCGGCGCCGATAGCCTCATCGAAGGCACCGTGCGCGTCGGCGCCCCCGATGGCTTTGGCGTGGCCTTTCTCGCCCCGCGCCTGGGCGAGCTCGTCGCGCGCCACAAGAGCCTGCGCATCGAGCTGGTGCCGGTGCCGCGCGCCTTCTCGCTGTCACGCCGCGAGGCCGATATCGCTGTCACGCTCGAGCGCCCGCGCGAGGGCCGCTTGGTTGCCCGCAAGCTCACCGACTACCGGCTCGGCCTCTATGCTGCCCAAGCCTATCTCGACCAGCATGGTACACCGGCCTCGCTCGACGAGCTCTCGGGCCATCAACTGGTGGGCTATGTCGAGGATCTGCTTTACACCGCCTCGCTCGACTACACGGCGGAGTTCCTCAAGGGCTGGCGCTCGTCGCTGGCTATTTCCTCGGCCATGGGCCAGACCGAGGCGGTCCGTTCGGGCGCGGGCATCGGCATCCTCCACGCGTTCATGGCGCGCCGCGATGCCAGTCTCGTGCCAGTGCTCCCCGCGCATTCGCTGACCCGCAGCTACTGGACCGTGATGCATGAGGACCTGCGCAGCATCCGGCGCGTGGCGCTGGTCGCCGAATTCCTTGCCGAGATCGTCGCCCGCGACCGCGCGATATTCTAGGCCGACTGCCGCGACCGCAGCGCTTCGGTGGCCGGCAGAAGCCAATCGCGAAATGCCTTGATCTTGGGCGAATTGCGCCGGGATTCGGGGTAGGCGAGGTAGTAGCCGTGGCCGTCCCAGCCCACTTGCGGGAAGGGCTGCACCAGCCGGCCGGCAGCAACGTCATCGCTGTAGAATGCCGGCGTCAGCATGGCCACGCCCCGGCCGGCAATGGCCGCAGCGGCCTCCAGGTTCTGTGCCCCCAGCCGGCTGAAGGGACGGCCGGTTGCCTCTTTGGCAGGCGCGCCGGCCAGCTCCAGCCATTTTCCCATCCAGGGGTCGTCGGGGGTGACCTGCGGCACGCGCAGCAGATCGGCCGGCTCGCGCACGTCATACTCGGTGACCAGGGCGGGGCTCAGCATGGGCGCGAAATCTGCCTTGAGCAGCAGATGCCAGACCAGGCCATCGGTGCGCCGCGTCGTGGCGCGGATCGCGGCGTCGATTTCATCGGTGGAGAAGTCGACCAGGTGCGGCGAGCTTTCGACCCGGACGGCGATCTCCGGATTGGCGAGCTGGAACAGGCCGATATTGGCCGCCAGCCAATGGCTGGCAAAGGTGGGCACCGAACTGATCGACAGCAGTCCATCCACCTGCCCCCTGGCATCGGCAAAGACGCCGCGCAGCGTCTCGAACGCTTCATGCACCTTGGGTGCCAGCCGGGCACCCGCTTCGCTCAGGGCGATCTGGCGTGGCCGGCGCAGAAAGAGCGGAGCCCCAAGCCGCTCCTCGAGAATGCGGATCTGGTAGCTCACCGCCGCCTGGGTCATGCCCAGTTCCTCACCGGCCTTGGTAAAGCTCAGGTGCCGCGCCACCGCCTCGAAGGCGCGGACGGCCGTCAATGGCGGCAGGTCGCCCATGCATCAAATCTCCTTATGCATTGGTCCCTAGCTTTAGTTGGATTTGGGCCAAGATGCCAGACATTCTCGGAGCCATGGAAACACAAGCAGGGAGCTATCCATAAGGGTAGTTGCAGCCATGATTGCTCTTGCCAGGCCTCTTCTCACCACCTTTCAGCTGCCCCGCTGGGCATTTCTGCAGGTCTTGAGGGCCTCGCGTCGCCGCCGAGCCACAATCGACCTGCTCCATTCATCGCCCCATCTATTGCGCGACATCGGCGCTACGGAGGATCACATGACACAGCGTCGGGGCGCGTGATCATGGGCCTTGCCCCGGGCGGCATGCCGCCCTTAATACGATCATGTCCAAGACCACGCCCGCCACCCTCGCTCTGACCAAAGCCGGCCTGCCCTTCGCAGTGGTCACCAAT
>CAMLOA010000216.1 GCA_946481445.1 uncultured Devosia sp.
AGGCCAGCGCCCAGGCCGGCGATGCCACCAGCGCATTTGAAGTCATGGCGCTCAATATCGAAAAGCGGCTGCGCCGCTACAACCGCAAGCTCAAGCAGCACCGCCGCGGCGCCAACGGCGCCGACGACAGCATCACCGCGCAATATACCGTGTTCGGCTCGAGCGAGGAGATCGACGAGATCGACGAGGACTATGCGCCTCCGGTGATCGCCGAGACCACCAAGAACCTGCGTGAAATGAGCGTCGAGGAGGCCGTCATGGAACTCGATCTCAGCGGAGGACAGGTGGTGATGTTCCGCCGCGCTGGACACGGCGGGCTAAATGTGGTCTACCGCCGCACCGATGGCAATATTGGCTGGATTGACCCGGCCCTCGGAGCCAATTGATGCGCTCCGACGCCACTCTCCAGTGAAGTAGATCTCAGGGCAAACTTAATGGAATTGGCCGATATCCTGGCTGAACGCGCCGTGCTCTTTTGCACGGACGTTGGATCGAAACGCCAGTTATTTGAAGAGCTTGCGGCGGTTGCCGCTGAACTGACCGGACACGAAAAGGCGGAGATCCTGTCCGCCATCACCAGCCGTGAAGAGCTGGGGTCCACCGGGCTGGGCAATGGCATCGCCATTCCGCATGGCAAGATTGCCGGCCTCAAGCGGGTGACCGCCGTATTCGCGCGGCTGGCCCAGCCGCTGGACTTCGATTCGGTCGACGACCAGCCGGTCGATCTGGTGGTCATGCTGCTGGCCCCCACCGGGGCCGGCGCCGACCATCTCAAGGCCCTGTCGCGCGTGGCGCGGCTGCTGCGCACCGAACAGGTGGTGGACGACCTGCGCCGCACCGATGATCCGGCACGGCTCTACGCCCTGCTCACCGCGCCGCTGGAAACCCACTACGCCGCCTGACCGGGCTGCAAAGACGCAAAAGGCCCTCCGGTCCTGCCGGAGGGCCTTTCCTTTATGGGGATCGGCGGGCGGTCAGTGCAGCGTGGCCAGACCCAGATTCTTGTCGCCCAGCCATTCGAGCACCGCTTCTTCGGTGTCGGTGACCAACAGAGGCGTCCCATCGGCCGACATCAGCAGGTGATACTCCTGCTCGGGGGCGAATTCGGCATCGGTGATCATGGCCGACAGCACGGCGCCGCGCACCGGCTTCACATAGGCGACCGCATCGCCACCCAGGGCGGCGAACTGCGCGCGGGTCAGCAGCTTGAGAGGATGGACCAGCTCGTTGGCTGGGGTGGCCTCGTCGTTACGCTTTTCAAACATGTGTCGGCCCTTTCTTCCTCAAAGTGAGCGAATATCGATACGTCGGGCGATCTTGGGCGTCCTTGGGCGCTCTATTGCAACAACGAGCATACCATGGCCCAGAGTTGCATCCTTCACGATCATGCCATCAGCCAGTATGAACGCACGCTGAAACTGCCGTGCGGCAATGCCGCGATGCAGATATTCCCGCGCCGGGTCGTCCTTCTGCTTGCCGCGCACCACGATCTGGTTGTCTTCGACCTGCACGTCCAGCTCGTTCTGCGCAAATCCGGCAACCGCGATGGACACGAGAAACTTCTCGGTGCCGTCGGCGTCCAGCGTGCGCTCGATATTGTAGGGCGGGTAGCCGTCGGCGGATTTGGCCAGCCGGTCGATGCGCTCCTCGAAACTGTCAAAGCCGAGGAGAAAGGGAGCCGAGAAAACCGAAACGCGAGACATCTGACGCCGTCCTTGATCGTCAAGCAACGTATCGGCGCCGGACCCGATAGCAGTGGCATCCGGCACCTGTGCTGAGATATGGGACAGTCCGGCCCTCCATTCAAGATTAGCCGCCCGGACCGCTGCCATGAGCCAGACCATCGCCGTCATCACCCCCGCCTGGAAGGCCCGGGACACCATCGTGGCGACCGTGCAGAGCGTGCTGGCGCAGACCCATGCCGACTGGGAGCTCTGGCTGGTCGCCGACGATGGCGCCGACTACGGGGCTTTCCTAGCGCAAGCCGGGATCGCCGATGACCGTATTCGGTATCGCAGCAGCGGCGGGGCCGGGCGGGGCGCCTCGAATACCCGCAATGTGGCGCTCGAAGAGATCACCGCCCCCTATGCGGCCATCCTGGATGCCGACGACCGGCTCAAGCCCGGCAAGCTGGCCCGCGTCGTGGCCGGCCTCGCCGATCACGCCATCGTCACCACGGCGCTCGACGTTATGACCGATGATTTCCGCCACCTGCGCTTCGTGGGCGATGGTCCCGACCGCGTGCTGACCCCGGGGCAACACAAATGGGTGAGCCTCTCCATGGATTCCATGATCGCCTGGGATCGCCGCCGCGCCGATGGGCGCTACGACCCGACCCTGAGCAACATGACGGACCTCGAATTCCTGCTCCAGCTCTACCGCACCGTGCCCGAAAGCCTGCATCTGGGCACGCCGCTGCATGACTACATCAAACGCTCGAGCTCGATGAGCAATGGCAAGGACGTGGCCGCGGGGATGATTGCCAGCAAGACCGAAATCCGGCGGCGGCTGCTGGATGGGCACTATGGCCTGCCCGAGGCCGAGGTGGCGGGTCTTGTCGGGTTTCTCGATATTTCGCTTGCGGCGGAAGCGGCCTATGGCGTGGCGCTGGCGGAAAGGCCGGGCCTCTTGTTCGAGGATCATCTGGAACCGCGCCTGCGCGCCGCCCGTTCCTGAGGACGACCAGGGGGGGGGGACGACATGCTCAAGACCGATGGCGTCATCTGGCATACCGCGATCAGCCTCGACGGCTTTGCCGCTGACATCCATGACAGCCTGTCCTTCATGATGGAAGGCGACGATGTCGGTCCCCCGCCCGATAATCCGCTGGTGGACACGGTCATGGCCAATGTCGGCTGCACGCTGGGCGGGCGGCGCGGCTATGACATTGCGCAGGGTTGGGACGAGGTGCCCAGGGCCTATGGGCTCGACGGCATTCCCGAGATTGTCGTCACCCGGAGGCCCTTTCCCGATGATCCGCGCTACGACTTTGCTGATGGCAATGACCTGCCCGCCGCCGTGGCCATGGCCAAGGCGAAGGCCAATGGCAGGATGGTGGTGATCCTTGGGCCGACACTGGGTTCGGCCCTGTTGCGCGCCGGGCTGGTCGATCAGGTCTTCCTGCAGGTGGCCCCGGTGATGATCGGCGCCGGCGTCAAGATTTTTGCCGATACCGGCGAGGCGCCCGTCCAGCTGACGCTGGTGCATTCCGGCCAGTCCGGGCAGGGTATCAACCTGATCTACGAGCCGCGCCGGTCTTAGGCCCGAAGGGCTTGCCAATCCCCCGCTTTCGCCCTATAGACGCGGCTTCTCCGGACCGCCCGGCCAACAGGCATGCCGTGGCGGTCTTTGAATGCGATGGGCCCAAATCCATCCGAACATCTCTAAAGGACCCGCAAAATGCCCAAGATGAAGACCAAGTCCGGCGCCAAGAAGCGTTTCAGCTTCACCGCCACGGGCCGCGTGAAGGCTGGCGTCGCCGGCAAGCGTCACCGCCTGATCAACCACAACGCCAAGTACATCCGCACCAACCGCGGCACCAAGATCCTCTCCAAGGGTGATGAGGGTCTGGTCAAGTGGTACATGCCGTACAACCGCTAAGTGCGCTGAAAGGAAGCTGACACATGTCACGCGTTAAGAGAGGCGTTACCGCCCACGCCCGTCACAAGAAGGTCTTGAAGGCCGCCGAGGGTTACTACGGCCGCCGCAAGTCCACGATCCGTATTGCCAAGCAGGCTGTCGAAAAGGCCGGCCAGTACGCCTACCGCGACCGCCGCGTCAAGAAGCGCAATTTCCGCGCCCTGTGGATCCAGCGCATCAACGCCGCCGTGCGCGATTACGGCCTGACCTATGGCCGATTTATCGACGGCCTCAGCAAGGCTGAGGTTGCCGTCGACCGCAAGGTGCTGTCCGATCTCGCGATCACCCAGCCCGAAGCGTTCGCCGTGCTGGTCGGCAAGGCCAAGGCTGCTCTGGCGTATCTCGAGGGCGTCGACAAGACGACCCACGCCCGCGTCACCGCCTAACGCTCCCTCGTCTTCCTGAGGTCAAAAATCGCGCCTTGCGCCGCCCTTTCGGGCTGGCGCGGGGCGTTTTTGTTTGGTCTAACCGCCGCAGAATTTTCCGCAAGATACCGACAACCCCATGAGACCTCATGGTGAGTTTGTCGAACCACGAGGTCGGGCACGCCGCATGTGCAACGCCCTCGTCCTTCGACAAGCCCAGGATGAGGGCTACTGAAAAGACGAGAACCCGAGCATGTCCTTGGACCAGCAAATCTCGACCCTTCGCGCCGAGCTCTCGGCCGCCATCGCTGCCGCGGGCGACGAGGCCGCGCTCGATGCGGTGCGCGTCGCCGCCCTGGGCAAGAAGGGCAGCGTCTCCGCGCTGCTGGCCTCGCTGGGCACCATGGCCCCCGAAGAGCGCAAGGCGGCCGGCCCCGCCATCAACGGGCTCAAGACCGAGATTGCCGGGCTGATCGAAGCCAAGTCGGCATCGCTCAAGGCGGCCGCGCTCGATGCCCGCCTCAAGGCCGAGACAGTGGATATCACCCTGCCGCTGCAGCCGGCGCCGACCGCCGCGGGCCGCATCCACCCCATCAGCCAGACCATCGACGAGATCACCGCCATCTTCTCCGATATGGGTTTTTCCATCGCCGAAGGCCCCGATATCGAGACCGACTATTTCAATTTCACCGCGCTCAACTTCCCCGAAGGCCATCCGGCGCGCGAAATGCACGACACCT
>CAMLOA010000217.1 GCA_946481445.1 uncultured Devosia sp.
ATACTTGCCCGGCAGGCAGGAACGGAAGCTGTTCACGCATCTGGCCGGACGCAGGGCATCGACCCTGCATCACCTTCTCAGCGAGAACGGCTTCCGGCGCAGCCAGAACCTGATCTACCGCCCGGCCTGCGAGGGCTGCAGCGCCTGCCAATCGGTCCGCATCGTGGCCAACCAGTTCGAACCCTCGCGCCGCTATCGGCGCGTGCTGCGCGACAACGGCGACATCGGCATTTCCGTCCGCCCCACCGCGGCGACGACCGAGCAGTACGACCTGTTCAAGCGCTACCTTGAATCGCGCCACGCCGGCGGCGGCATGAACCAGATGACGTTCGTGGACTACGAGTACATGGTGGAAGACACGCCGGTGCAGTCGGTACTGGTCGAATACCGCATGGTCTCTCACCCCGAGCAGCCTCTGGTGGCGGTTGCGCTGACCGACGTCATGCCCGACGGGCTCTCGATGGTCTATTCCTTCTATGATCCAGACCTGGCCCATCGGAGCCTCGGGACCTTCCTGATTCTGGATCACATCGCCCAGGTCCGTTCTGCCCGCCTGGACTATGTCTATCTGGGCTATTGGGTCAAAGAATCTCCCAAAATGGCCTACAAGGCGCAATTCCGGCCGCTTCAGGTGCAGCGGGGCACGCTGGGATGGTGTCCGCTCGAATAATCGGGCCGAACAAACTGGAAGCAAAAGCTGAATTGCGGCTGACGTCATCTGTCAGCTATTGTTCATCCATTATCTGACACAGGTCGGCGTGGGCGGCTGTGGACCGATTGGAACCGGGGCGCCCTTGTTCCGTCCGTTGTCCATGGAGAACCCAGTTGAAGATCCAAAGCGTCTATCTCGCATCCGTCCTCCTCGCCGCCATCCCCGCAACTGCCTTCGCGCAAACGGCTCCCGTTCCCGCAAATGTGGACTTCACGGCCGCAGCGACGATGCCCTCGCTGACCGATCCGTCGCGCAAGGACACATTCCTGGTCAACATCAACGACGCCCAGGTCAAGACCCAGCTCGAGCTGACCTGCTCGGCCGGCTACACGCAGTTCCTCGTGGTCCGTTCCGACAAGGCCTGCGCCGTGGCGGGCAGCGGATCGATCGTGAACCCGGCCAACCAGCAGGTGCTGCCGCGCACCCAGTATTCGGGCGGCTACACCGTCAATGCCGATGGCTACACGGACGGGTCTGGCCTGGCGGTCAACTACCTGGCGCTCGGTCGCGTGGCCCCCTCGGCCGGAGCATTTTCCGGTTCGATGAACCTCAAGCCCGAGGTCACCTCGAGCGGTGCGGCTGCGCTGACCGAGACCATCATGCAGAACCTTGGCCAGACCAGCGGATCGGTGATCGACAACCGGGTGGATACGGTCGATCTCACCCGCCTGTTCATTCCGTCGGCCGGCTTGCCTTCTGACGAAGGCTGCACGTGGTCGGGCAACATGGTGTTCGCCTACCAGACGGAAAGCTGGTTCATGGACCTCAAGGCCAACTGCGCCGGCACCGAATATGTGCTCAAGGGCAACATGCCCTGGACCGACTCTCCCGGCGTGGATGACCAGACCCAGTATGACCTGACGCTCACCCTGCCCTCGGCCGAGATGATGAGCGACGACGCGCTGTTCGCCACCACCGACGCCAACATGGACCTGTTTGCGGCCGCCGACGGCATCACCGCGCAGATCATCATGAAGGAGTCCAAGCACGTGACCGTCGATATCGACGGCGTACCGACGCGCACTCCGGCGCAGGTCGACGCTTCGGGTCAGTTCACCGGCACCAATGTGCCGGTGGAAGTGGTGCGTTCGCTGGCCACCCTGTTCGGCCTGCTGTCGTCGAACCTGTTCGGCGCCTGACACCTTCCAATCCCGCTTCTAAGGAAAGGCGGCTTCGGCCGCCTTTCTCGCTTTATGCGGCAGGATATACCGGCATGGCCGGGCGGGGATAACTCAGCCGGGAATGGCCATGTCGAAGACGACGAGGCCGTCGACCCCACCGTCCAGCGCCGCGACAAGCCGCGCGCCGGCAGCCTGGTGGGCTGGATGCGGCAGGTAACGGTCGCGCGCGGCCTCATCGACGAAATCCATGATGAAGCCGTCGTTGAACCCCTTTGCCAGGCCCTCGGGCGAGACGTTGGGGCCGAAACTGGCAGACACGAGACCATCGATCTGCCCGACAAGGGCATCGAGGCCAGCGTAGATTTCCGCGCGCTCGTCGGCACTGACGCCAGAGCGGAACCTGAAGAAGACGCAGTGACGGATCATCCGACGAACCTGTTGTTACGGGGGAATCCGGTGGGTGGCTGGCGACCGGCAGAGGCCCGGTCCCCCAGCCAATCGGTCAGTTCTTCCATCGGCTTGGAATAGGTGCGGCCCGACGAGTCGGTCCAGGTCAGGCCGTCGGCGGCATAGAAGGTCTTGATGTCGGATATGCCGCCATCCTTGTAGCGCTGCAGGCGGACGCCCTTGCCCCGATTCATTTCCGCCAGCTGGCTGAGCGGGAAGACCAGAAGCTTGCGGTTCTGCCCGATAACGGCGACGCGATCACCCGCGCAGGGCACCAGCAGGCGGGCCTCGTCGGGCGCGGCGACGTTCAAGACCTGCTTGCCCTTGCGGGTATTGGCGATCATCTCGTCTTCGCCCACCACGAAGCCATAGCCTGCGGAGGAGGCAATGATGCGCTTCTGGCCCGGCCGATAGACGAAGAGATCGACAATGTCCTGCCCTTCCTCGATATCGACCATGATGCGGACGGGCTCGCCCTGGCCCCGGCCGCCGGGCAGCTTGTCCCCGGCCAGCGTATAGACCTTGCCCCCGGTGGTGAGCATGAGCAGCTTGTCGGTCGTCTCGCACCTGATGGCGAGCTTGAGCCGGTCGCCGGCCTTGAAGCCCCGCTCATCGTTGGCCTCGACACCATGGCCGCGCGGGGCACGGATCCAGCCCTTCTCGGACAGGATGACGGTGATGGGTTCGCGCTCGATGAAGGCCTCGGTGACCTCGGCCGCGTCGGCCGTGGGCGCTTCGCCCAGCACCGTGCGGCGGGCACCAAGTGGGTGTGGGGTGACCCCGTCGGCTTCCAGCAGCGGATAGGCCTTCCTCAGGGCCTCGATTTCCTTGCTGATATTGCCCCACTGCCGCTTGTCGGACGCCAGCAGGGCTTCGAGGTGCGTCTTCTCCTCGGACAGGTCCTTGTGCTCCTGCCGCAGTTCGATCTCTTCGAGCTTGCGCAGCGAGCGAAGTCGCATGTTGAGGATGGCCTCGGCCTGAATGTCGGTCAGCGAGAACGTGGCCATCAGCGACGCCTTGGCATCATCCTCCTCGCGGATGATGCGGATGACCTCGTCGAGGTTGAGATAGGCGATGATATAGCCGGCCAGCACTTCGAGCCGATGGGCAATCTGCTCGAGGCGGTGCTGCGAGCGGCGAACCAGCACCTCCTTGCGATGCTCCAGCCAGGCCTTTAGCGCCTGTGCGAGGCTCATGACCCTGGGCACCGCACCCTTGTCGAGAACGTTGAGGTTGAGCGGGAAGCGCGTTTCCAGGTCCGTCGTCTTGAACAGCTGCTCCATCAGGATGACCGCATCGACGGTGCGCGCGCGCGGCTCGAGCACGAGACGAATGTCATCGGAGCTCTCGTCGCGGACGTCCTTGAGCAAGGGGAGCTTCTTGGCCAGCAGCAGTTCGGCAATCTTCTCGACGAGACGCGACTTCTGGACGCCATAGGGAATTTCGGTGACCACGATGAGGTAGACCCCGCGCCCGGTTTCCTCCACCTGCCACTTGGCGCGGACACGGAACGAGCCCCGGCCGGTTTCGTAGGAATTGGCGATGGACGACGCCGATTCCACGAGGATCCCGCCCGTTGGAAAATCCGGGCCCTTGACGAATTGAGTCAGGTCGTGCGCGGAAGCATCTGGATTGACGTTGATCAGATGCAGGGCGGCGTCGCAGAGTTCGGCAACGTTATGCGGCGGGATCGAGGTCGCCATGCCCACAGCAATGCCGGTGGACCCGTTGGCGAGGAGATTGGGGAAGTTGGATGGCAGGACCACCGGCTCTTCGTCTTCGCCGTCATAGGTGGGGCGGAAGTCGATCGCGTTCTCGGTGATGCCTTCGAGCAGGCGCATGGCCACATCGGTCATGCGGCTTTCGGTGTAGCGCATGGCGGCGGCGTTATCGCCGTCGATATTGCCGAAATTGCCCTGGCCATCGACCAGCGGGTAGCGCAGGGCGAAATCCTGCGCCATGCGGACCAGCGCATCGTAGATGGACTGGTCCCCGTGGGGGTGGAACTTGCCGATCACGTCGCCGACGATGCGGGCAGACTTCTTGTAGCCCTCGTTTGGCGCCAGCCGCAGCAGGCGCATGGCGTGGATGATGCGGCGATGCACTGGCTTGAGCCCGTCGCGGGCATCGGGCAGTGCGCGCTGCGTGATGGTCGACAGGGCATAGGAGAGGTACCGCTCCTCAAGCGCCTGCTTGAGATCGACGACGCGCTGGTCGTCGGCAGGCGGGAGGGTATCGCTGTCAGACATAAGCAGGCATTCCGGGAACGAATCAGGAAAGCAGTATAGCCGGGCCGGGCGCGTTGCGGCCGCACAGACGCAGTTTTGCACGGGTTCGGGAAGGCCAAAGCGCCGCCTGGGACGCGGTTATCGCATGATTGGACGGGCCCCGAGACGGCTTTCGCCCCGAAAGTAAATTTTAGTGAGACGGAAACCGCCTCGGGGTGCCGGTTTTTGGAACT
>CAMLOA010000218.1 GCA_946481445.1 uncultured Devosia sp.
GTTCAGATCCCCACGCCCGCCTCGCGCCGCAGCGCCACGCCGGACACGCGCCAGCCTTCTCCCGGCTCGTCCACCATCTGGTAGAGCGCCTCATACAGCCCCTGGTCCGGCCCGACCAGCTTGACCATCTGCATCACGGCGCCTTCTCCCAGCTGGGTGAACTCGCCAAAACTGTGTGACCGCGAGTCCACGATGGGCTGGTAGCCCGTCGCGATGATGGCGACATAGAAGGCATCGCCCTGCCCGGCAAATTGCGTCCGGAAGCCCTCGGCGGCAAAGGTCAGTGCCGTGGTCCCGTCCTGGGCGCGAAAGGCCTCGATCTGCCCGGTGATCGTTGTCTGCCAGGGCGTGTCCTCCTGCCCGGCCGCCGGCGACATGAGCCCCGCCAGCAGGATCAAAAGTGCTGCCACGATACGCATCTCGGTTCCTCCTCCCGCGGTGGCGGCCGCTCCGGCTGCCACAGATCCGCCTTCAAATGGTACCGCCGCGTCCCCATTGCCCACAAACTGGAACCGCATTCGCGTGGCCTGATGGCCTCGTTGCGAAGACAAGGTACGACGTCGACCCATGCACAAATCTACGTCTCCCAAGCGGAAAAGTTTCAGGCTCTATGCCCTCCTGTCCGCGGTCCTGCTCGGCCTCGGTTCGGTCGGTGCGCTTATTGCCGGCGTCACCCCCGCGACTGCGGCCAATCTGGCCACCCAGCCCGATACCCAGATCGCCGTGTTCATGATCCCGCTGACCATCCTGGTCTTCGCCGTTCTCTTCGAGGTCGCGCGCGTGGTGCTGCGCGGCAATCTTCCGGCGGAGGCCCCTGCCCCCCGCCCGCTCCCCCGCTACTGGTCACCCGGCCGCGGCGAGGGCTGATTTCCTCCCTGACCAAAGTCACGACTTCGGCCCGCCCCCGTGCGGGCCTTTTCTTTGTTCAGCGGTCGGTGAAGGCCTCGAAAACGGCCTTGATGCGGGCCAACTCGCGCAGCTCCGGCGCCGTGAGGAGCCAGATACCGATCTCGAAGGCCGGGTCCTGATCCAGAACCATGAGATCGGCCCGCCCCGCTATCAGTTCGCGCGGCACCAGTCCGGCACCCATGCCCATCTCGACGGCGCGCAGCATGGTCAATGGCGAGGGCAAGCTCGCGCCGATCCTGTCCGGCGCGACGTTAGCCTTCATCCACCTTGACGCTGGCGCCGCGCAATCGCGCTCTCCATATTCGATCCACGGCATGTCGGCCCGATCGAGCCCATCGAAATCCCGCCGCGCAACTGCAACGAAGCTGAATTGTCCGATGCGGCGGCCATGCAGGGTATCGTCAGGCCCATTTGAAAGGCGAAGTGCCATTTCGGCCTCGCGCCGGGACAGGCTGCGCACCCCGGTGCCGATGTCGATCGACAGCTCTATCCCCGGGTTGCGGCGCCGGACTCCTGCGAGCCTCTCCATGTAGTGCCAGGCCAGCACGTCCACCGTGGTCAGGCGCACATGTCCGGCAAGGCTCTGGTCCTGGCCGCGTATCTGCCGCTCAACGGCCGCCAGGTCCACTTCGATGCGGCGAGCGGCAGCAACAAGGCGCTCCCCTTCAGGCGTCGGCGAAACGCCCGTCAGGTCCCGCTCGAAGAGTTTGGCGGCGTAGTAGCTTTCAAGCTCCCGCAAACGGCGCGAAACGGTCGTGTGGGCCACGCCCAGCTGGCGCCCCGCCTCCGAGAACGTGCGCGTCCGGGCCAGGACGGCCACCAGATTGAGGTCTGCGGGCGTCATGGCCCCTCCGTGCAATCTTGCACACACAATGTACAGAAACTCGCGTTCACCGTGCAAGCGCGATCGGGCAACATGGCTCCGTTCCCTCCTGGAGTTTCGAATCGTGCTTGAATTCGCCGCCATCCTCGTCGCCGGACTGCTCGTTTTCCTGTCCGCCGCCATCCAGCATGCCAATACCGTTTCCACGCGAGGGCTGGGCTTTGTCTTCACCGATCGCGCCACTCCATTGACGCGGGAGGGCTTTGCCGGTCGCGCCGCCCGCACCCTGCAGAACAATCTCGAATCCGCCGCCATGTTTGTTCCAGCCGCGGCCATTGTGGTCCTGCTCGAGCAGGCCAATGCGCTCACCGCCATCGCCGCCACGATCTATGTCGGCACCCGCATTGGCTTCACCCTCAGCTACTGGCTGGGTGCCAATCGTCCGCGTTCGCTGTTCTGGGGTATCGGCATGGCCGCCATCGCCGTCATGAGCGCGTCAGCGGCGCTGGCGGTCTCTCTCTCCTAATGCCAACCGCCTATTGCTCCCGCAAGCCAGCGGGCGCAATGTCGGGTGAAAGGAGGACTGCACATGCTCGTCGAGACCATCCTTCACACCAAGGGCGTCGTGGTGCACACGCTTCCCCAGACCGACACGCTGGGCGATGCGGTTCAGCTGCTCAACCGCCACAATATCGGGGCCGTCGTCATCACCGATCCGGGCGGCAGCATTGTCGGCATCCTGTCCGAGCGCGATATCGTCCGCCGCCTCGGTTCGGGCGCCACCGATGCGCTGGCCCTGCCGATCGCCGAATGCATGACGCGGGGCGTCTTCACCTGCCGGCGCGACACGCCAATCGCCGAGGTCATGGAGCGGATGACCCGCCACCGTATCCGCCACATGCCGGTGGCCGAAGGCGACAACCTGGTCGGAATCGTCTCCATCGGCGATGTGGTCAAGCACAAGATCGAGGAAGCCGAGCGCGAAGCCGCCGAACTGCGCGAATATATCGCCGGCTAGCGCAGCTGGATCAGCCCGGCGGCCGTCGGACGAAAGCCGCATCCGCGATAGAAACCATCCAGATGCGGCTCATAGTCCACATGCAGCCATGCCGCGCCGCGCGCACGGGCCAGTTCGGCGGCGCGCACGACCAGCGCCGTCGCCAGCCCCTGCCCGCGATAGTCGGGGTCGACGCAGGTATCCAGGATGAAGGCATGCACGCCGCCATCCCAGGCGACATTGACGAAGCCGACCAGCCGGTTCTCCGCTTGCGCCGCCACATGCACCAGGCTGCGCTGCAACACGCGCGCATAGTCTGCATGCACCGGTGCCCCCCAGGCTCTGCGCCATAGCGCATCCAGTTGCGCCATGTCGGGGAACGGATCGACGGCGATTTCGGGCAAGACGACGCTCCACATTACCAACCTCTCCAACCTTTCATCCGCTCGCAAGGTTGTGAAGAGCCGGAGCCGACTAGGGTCCATGTCAGCCGGGATCAACCGGCCCCATGCAAAGGACTCTCCCCATGAAGACGATCTCCACGACCGCCATTGTGGCCCTGATGACCGCCACGATCGGCCTCACCACCCTGGCCCCTTCCTTCGCCCAGGACGCAGCACCGGCTGCCGCCCCGCAGGAACAGGCCCAGAATTTCCGCCAGCACCAGGGTGGCCTCCGCCATCAGGGCGGCCTTGGCTTCCTCGGCTTCGACCGCGGCGTCGAGGCGGTTGAAATTGCCTTCGTGCGCCTCAGCCATGCCGTCGAACTGACCGCCGAGCAACAGCCCCTGTTCGACGCCTTCAAGACGGCTGCCGTGGCCGCCGCCACCGATCTCGAAGCCGCGCTCGAGGGCCTCCGCCCGGCCGCGCCCGCCGCAGGCGAAACGGCCCCCGCCATCGACTTCGCCGATCGCATCGAGAACCGCATCGCCATCGAAACCGCCCGGCTTGCCGCGCTCGAGGCCGTGCAGCCTGCTGCTGCGGCCTTCTTCGACAGCCTGACCGACGAGCAGAAGGCCGCGCTGACGCCCCAGCGCCCCGACCGCGACGGCGGCCCCGGCTTCGGCAAGCAGGGTGGTCCGCGCCACGGCATGCACCAGAACAAGGGCCCCATGGGCGGCAACGGGCCGATGGAAGCGGCACCGGCCCCCCAGTCCAACGGCTGACACGGCCGGCACGGCCGCCCATCCCCCATGGCGGCCTGCCTGCCCCGGCAGCGCCTGTCCCCTCAACCTCGCGCTGCCCGCGGACCCCGGCCTCCTCAACGGCCGGGGTTTGCTTTTGTGCGTGGTTCAACTACCAATCGGCGGCATCCCTCCGGACCGGATTCCCCATGACCAGCCTGCCTCTCGATCCAGCCCGCATTCGCGCGCTCTTCCCCGCCTTTGCCGAGCCGTCCCTGGCCGGGCAGGCTTTCTTCGAGAATGCCGGCGGCTCCTACACATCGCGGCATGTGCTCGAAAAGCTCGATCACTACTATCGGGCCACCAAGGTCCAGCCCTATGGCGTCTATCCCGCTTCCGCCCAGGCCGGCGCCGCTATGGACCTCAGCTTCGAGCGGCTCGCCCGGGCGCTCAACGTCACCCCCGACTGGATCCAGTTCGGCCCCTCCTCGTCGGCCAATACCTATGTGCTGGGCAATGCCTTTGCCGGCTGGCTGAAGCCCGGCGACGCCGTCATCGTCACCAATCAGGACCACGAAGCCAATGGCGGGGCATGGCGGCGGCTGGCACGGGTCGGGGTCGAGATCCGCGAATGGACGGTCGATCGCGATACCGGCCGCCTGTCGCTGGACGCCCTCGATGCGCTCCTTGACGGCAAGGTCCGGCTGATCGCGGCGCCGCATTGCTCCAACATTGCCGGCGAGATCAACCCGGTCGCCGAGATCGCCGCGCGGGCCCGTGCCGTCGGCGCCGTCACCGCCATCGACGGCGTCAGCTATGCGCCCCACGGCCTGCCGGACCTCGCCGAGCTGGGCGCCGACATCTATTTCTTCTCCGCCTACAAG
>CAMLOA010000219.1 GCA_946481445.1 uncultured Devosia sp.
GCGTTCGGGTTATAGGCCTGAACGCGTTCGACAAGCTCGTACTGACGCATCATGGGGGTGGTCGCCGCTCGCTCTAAGAAACGAGCTTATCGCTTTGATCGGATTTGGGAAGGGTATGAGGGGGGAGTATCTGAGTTGCGGGCTGGTTGGAAGGTGTCGGAGGCACGAAATCATTCAGTCGCGATGTCACCGCGGATGGGCATCGCGTCGCCCAAACCAAAACACCCCCGGCTTGCGCCGAGGGTGCTGAAATTCCAACCGCGACCGAAAGATCAATCGTCGCGGCGTTCCGGCGGAGCCAGGCTTTCGATGCCGCGCAGCAACTCTTCTTCGCTGATGGTGTCGAAATTGATCGAATCGTCGTCGCCGGCGCTTTCGATGAGCGGAGCGGCATGGCTCTCGGGCTCGTCGACCTCGACATATTTCTGCAGCGAGTGGATCAGATCCTCGCGCAGATCTTCCGGCGAAATGGCGCCGTCGCCGATTTCACGAAGAGCCACAACGGGATTCTTGTCATTGTCGCGGGGGACGGTGATCGACGCGCCAGACGAAATCATGCGCGCGCGATGGGCGGCCATGAGAACGAGATCGAAGCGGTTGTCGATCTTTTCGATGCAGTCTTCAACGGTGACGCGTGCCACGTACGTCTCCAAATCTTATGGAATGAACGCCTCCCATACAGGAGACCCACGCCAGGTGCAAGGTTTGCTGCGCAGCCAAGCCAGCTTGTCAATCTGACGAAAACGTGCGAATACCGAAGTTAATTTAAGGTTCTCTGCGGAACTTAATTCATTGCCTATGGGCCGCTCCTGGCGGCAGGGTTTCGGCGCCGCCAGCGCCGGTTTAGGGAGATTGCAGCATGCCGATAGATCCCCGCGAGAAGATCGTCCTGTTCATCGATGGCGCCAATCTCTACGCCACGTCCAAGGCAATCGGGATCGACATCGACTATCGGCGTTTGCTGGCCGAGTTCAACGCCAAGGCCTACCTGCTGCGGGCGAACTACTACACGGCGCTGGTCGAGGACCAGGAATATTCCTCTATCCGCCCGCTGATCGACTGGCTGGACTATAATGGCTTTACGGTCGTGACCAAGCCGGCCAAAGAGTTCACGGACGCAACCGGCCGCCGCAAGGTCAAGGGCAACATGGACATCGAACTCACGGTCGATGCACTGGAACTGGCCCCGTTCTACGATCACATGGTTCTGTTTTCTGGCGACGGCGACTTCACAGCGCTGGTCGCAGCCCTGCAGCGCAAGGGCAAGCGGGTGACCGTGGTTTCGACCCTGACGACATCGACGCCGATGATTTCGGACGAGCTGCGCCGCCAGGCCGACTTCTTCCTCGATGTCGCCGAACTTGCCAAGACAGTGGGGCGCCCCCCAAGCCAGCGGCCGGTTGCTGCGCCAGCGGTTGCCGAGGAATAGCCGGAACTACCCGCGGCCGCCTTCCTTCATGATGCGGGACTTGTCGCGGTTCCAGTCGCGATTGCGCTCGGTTTCGCGCTTGTCGTAGTTCTTCTTGCCCTTGCCCAGGCCGATCAGCACCTTGGCCCGGCCCTGGTCATTGAAGAAGATCTTGAGCGGCACGATGGTGTTGCCGGCCCGCGAAACCTCGGCATCGAGCCGGGACAGCTGCTTCTTGGACACGAGGAGCTTGCGCGGGCGCCGCTCGGAATGGTTGAAGCGATTGGCCTGCAGATATTCGGGAATATGGGCGTTGATCAGCCAGAGCTCGCCTTTCTCCGGCGATGCATAGGATTCGGTGATCTGCGCCTTGCCCAAGCGCAAGGACTTGACCTCGGTGCCGGTCAGCACGAGGCCCGCTTCCAGCGTGTCGACGATCTCGTAGTCGTAGCGCGCGCGGCGGTTCTCAGCCACGAGACCGTGGCTGATCCAACCATTCTTGTTCTTGTCGTTCTTCTGGGCCATGGGCCTGGCATTCACTCAAAAAGGGCATTGCCCGGACCAGCCGGGCAATGACGACCGTGCAAAGCGCGCATGCAGCCTAGATAAGGCCTGCATGGGCGATTGCAAAGTCCATGGCATCCTGCGTCGGCTTGCTGATGGGGACGAGCGGCAGGCGCATCTCGTTGGCGCAGAGGTTGAGCCGGTTGGCGACATACTTGGCTGGAGCCGGATTGGGCTCCATGAACAGGTCCTTGTGCAGATAGGCCAGCCTGTCGTTGATCTCGCGGGCACCGGCGAAATCGCCGGCCAGCGACAGATCCTGCATCCGGGCGCAGAGACGCGGGGCGACGTTGGCCGTAACCGAAATGCAGCCATGGCCACCATGGGCGTTGAAGCCCAGGGCGGTGCTGTCATCACCGGACAGCAGGATGAAATCCTTGCCCAGCGTGTTGCGATGAATTGTGGCTCGTTCGAGATTGCCGGTGGCATCCTTGACGCCGACGATGTTGGCGTGGGCCTCATGCAACCGGGCAATCGTATCCACCGTCAGATCGACGACAGTGCGGCCAGGCACGCTGTAGAGAATGACCGGAATGCCGATTGCGCTGGCGACTGCCGAGAAGTGCTGGAACAGGCCCTCCTGGTTGGGCTTGTTGTAGTATGGGACAACCGAGAGCACCGCGTCGGCACCGACCTTTTCGGCAAAGCGCGCCAGTTCGACGGCCTCGGCGGTCGAATTCGAACCTGCGCCAGCAATGACGGGAACGCGCTTGCCGGCGACGTCCACGCAGATCTCCACCACGCGGCGGTGTTCTTCGTGGCTGACCGTGGGGCTCTCGCCCGTGGTGCCAACGGGCACCAGGCCATGCGTGCCCTCCGCGAGCTGCCAATCGACAAAGCGGGCGAAGGCTTTCTCATCCACGGCCCCATCGAGCATGGGGGTGATGAGCGCCGTAATCGATCCTCGCAGCATTTGTCGAAGCTTCCTCAGGTTGGATTGCCACAGTTTGGTCGTGGCGGGGTGTCATAGAACCGGCTGCGTGGCCGGTTTTGCGGGCCGCACCATAGTTTTTATCGGGCTGCACCACAACGCTTTGTTGCGCCCGGCCGGCGAGGACATCCACGGCAACCCGATGTTTACCGTGATGCGGTAATTTCGGGTTAACCGCAAGGATGGGGGCTCCTTGCTGGTGTCAGAAGACGAACCAGCAGGACGCAGATGCGCGGCAGCTTAGTGGCTGGCCTCATCGCTGCGATGTTGGGGATGGCCAGCCCCGCCCCCCATTCGCTCGTGACGGCCAATGATGCAATCGACGTAGTGACCACCGGATCGGTTTCGGGCGGCGGAAGCGTGCAAGCAACGCCACCAGCGGCCTCGCCTGCATTCAGAACGCTGCTGGGTGCCCTGTCGGGCGAGACGGCCCAGGAGACGTTCGACGCCGCCGCGGACCTGCCCTCGCGCGCAGAGCGCCTGGCGATCCAGTGGGCCGCCATCCAACATCACCCTGGCGCCATTGCGGCAGCGGACATTGCCCGGTTCGCCGCAGAAGCGCCGGGATTTGCCACGCCGGCGACCTATGCGGCGCGGCTCGAACAGGCCCTGATCGCCGCCCGAGCCGATCCGGAGAGCGTATTGGCCGCCCTTGGCGGCAAGACGCCCCAGACCGTGGACGGCCAGATAGCGCTGGCCCGGGCCTATCTTGCCGGCGGCGATGCCGAGAGGGCGACCAGCCTGGCGCGCAGTGTCTGGATCGATCACTTCCTGACCGTGGATCAGGAGGTCGAGGTGCTGGAGGCGCTGGGCGCCCTGATCGACCGCGATGCCCACTGGAAACGCGCCATGCACCTGATGATGCATGACCGGGCACGAGGCAGCGAACGCCTGCTGACATTCCTGACGCCGGCGCAGCAGACCCTGGTGGTGGCACGGGCGGCGGTGTCCCGCAACGAGGCCGACGCCAAGACCAAGCTCGACGCCGTGGATCCGAGCCTGCATGACAACCCGGTCTACATCTATTCGCGCGCACAGCGGGCGCGCCAGTTCGAGCTCTGGCACAGCGCCGTCGAATGGCTCAACAAGGCCCCAGACAACCTGCCGGACGCGGCGGAGTGGTGGTATGAGCGGCGGACACTGATCCGGCGCCTCCTGGATGAGGGACTGCCCGAGCTGGCCTATGAAGCGGCGGCAGGATATACCAAGGGGCCTGACGGGCGTCTCGTTGAAGCCCGCTTCCACGCCGGCTGGATCGCCCTCTCCTTTCTCAAGGACGCGGCGGCGGCCAAGGCGCAGTTCACCGGCATGATCGAACACTCAACGCTGCCCGACAGCGTGACCCAGGCGCATTACTGGCTGGGGCGGGCAAACCTGGCCTTGGGCGACACCGCCGGCGCCAGAGCGGCTTTCGAAGAGGCAGCACGCTTTGCCACGGTATTCTATGGCCAGCTGGCGCGCGCCGAACTCGGCCTCGAAGGCGTCGATATCCGCCCCCTCCCCGGCTGGCAGCCGAGCGAAGCGACCGTGTTCGAAAGCAATGCCGTGGTGCAGGCCGTGCACCTGCTCGCCACGAGTGGCGAAAGGAGCAAGGCCATCGCCCTGCTGCGGCACCATGCGACAACGCTGAACAGTGGTGGTGAACTGCTGCTGGCGGCGCAACTTGCGCAGGAACTGGGGGCACACAACCTGGCGATCTCGATAGCCGGAAGCGCCGACCAGAAGGGCATCCCGCTCGATTTCTACAGTTTTCCCAAAGGCGGACTGCCCGATGACGCCCAACTCGCGGCGTTCCAGGAACGGCTTGCCGGCGGC
>CAMLOA010000220.1 GCA_946481445.1 uncultured Devosia sp.
GGATCAACCGACATCGGCGGGCGGCCAGCATCGGAGCCTTCGCGGATGGACATGACCAGGGGGATAGCGCCGAGGAAGGGCATGCCAAGCTCGGTGGCCGCCCGTTCGGCGCCGCCGGTGCCGAAAATGTCGTAGCGCCGGCCGGTGTCCGGGGCGATGAAATAGCTCATGTTCTCGACAAGGCCGAGGAGCGGCACGCCCATGCGCCGGATCATGTCGATGGCCTTTTTGGCATCGATCAGCGCCAGATCCTGCGGGGTCGAGACAATGACGACGCCATCGACCGCTGTCTGCTGGAACAGGGAGATGTGGATGTCGCCCGTGCCCGGCGGCAGGTCGACGACCAGCACGTCCAGGGCTCCCCAGTCGGTCTCGCGCAGCAACTGGCGCAGGGCGGAGGTCGCCATCGGGCCGCGCCAGACAACGGCCTGGTCCTTGGTCAGCATGGCGCCGATGGACATGGCCTTGAGGCCATGGGCCTCATGCGGGGTGAAGATGCCGTCGCCGCGGACGGCCGTCTGCCCTTCGATCCCGAGGAGCCTCGGGATGGATGGACCATAGAGATCGGCATCCAGGATGCCAGCGCGCAGGCCCTCGGCCGCGAAGGCCAGGGCCAGATTCACCGCGGTGGTGGACTTGCCGACGCCACCCTTGCCCGAGCCGACAGCGATGATGCGCTTGATGCCCGTCACGGGCGTCTTGCCGGGCGGAACGGGCTTGCCATGCGAGAAGCTGGGCGCAGCATTGGCTGGCGGCTTGCCGCCAGTGAGCGAAACCATCACCTTGCGCGTGCCGGCAATGGACTGGGTGACGCGCACCGCTTCCTCACGCGCCGGCCCAAAGGCCGCCTCCATTCCCGGTGCAACAGCGATGGCGAAGGCCACCGCGCCCGGCGTGACGATGATGTCGGAGAGACCGCCATAGCCCGCCAAGTCGCCGCCACCGGGAATCTCCACGGCAGCAAGGGCAGAGCGGATACGGGCGGCAAGTTCGGTATCGGCCATGGTTGGCGGGCGCGGTGGCGCCACAACTCCAATGTCATTCCGGCGCAGGCCGGAATCCATCCTGAGAAATATCCCCACACCTGCATCTCAGGATGGACCCCGGCCTGCGCCGGGGTGACATCGCGAGTGTGGGGACTTTAGGGCTTAAAGGATCGACTGGCCCGTGGCCTTCCAGTCCTTGAGGAAGCCGTCGATGCCCGCATTGGTCAGCGGGTGATCGGCCAGCTTGCGGATCACCGCAGGCGGAATGGTGGCGACGTCGGCGCCGGCCAGTGCGACCTGGGTCACATGATTGGGCGAGCGGATCGAGGCAGCCAGGATTTCGGTCTCGAACTGGTAGTTGTCATAGATCTGGCGGATGTTCTCGATCAGCTCGACGCCGTCGAGGTTGATGTCATCCAGGCGCCCCAGGAAGGGCGAGATGTAGGTAGCGCCGGCCTTGGCGGCCAGCAGGGCCTGGTTGGCAGCGAAGCAGAGCGTGACATTGGTCTTGATGCCGCGCTCCTTGAAGGTCTTGGTCGCCTTGAGACCGGCAAGGGTCAGAGGCAGCTTGACCACGACATTGCTGGCAAGGGCAGCCAGCACTTCGCCCTCGGCAATCATGCCATCATATTCGAGCGAGGCCACCTCGGCCGAGACCGGACCGGGCACGATCGAGCAGATTTCCCTGACCACTTCCTTGAAGTCGCGGCCGGACTTGGCGATCAGCGACGGGTTGGTGGTGACACCATCCAGCAGGCCGGTCTCGTAAAGTTCCTTGATGTCCTTGATTTCCGCAGTATCGACGAAGAACTTCATCGTTCCCTCCTGAATTCCTGTTCCAGCATGGCCAGTTAGCCAACGTTTAGCACGGCACGACCCTGCCGCAAGGTCATTCCGCAGAGACTATTTGATCGCTGCCAGCAGGGCGTCGGCCAATTCGCCCACCCGATCCTCGGGGATGCCGGCGACATTGATACGACTGTCTCCGATCATATAGACCCCATTGTTGGCCTTAAGATGTTCGACGACGGAATTGGGCAGGCCGAGCAGCGAAAACATGCCGCGATGGGCGGCGATGAAATCGAAATCCTCGGAGTTGGATTTCTGCCTTATGGCTTCGCTCAACTTCTCGCGCAGCCGGATCATGCGGGCACGCATGGCGTTGAGTTCGGCCTCCCACTCGGCGCGCAGGTCCTTGTCCTCAAGGATGGTGCGGATGATTTCGGCACCATGATCGGGTGGCTGGCTATAGGCGCCGCGGATGATGTTGAGCAGCTGCGACTGTGCGACATCGGCCTGGGCCGCATCGCGGGCCACCAGGATGGCGGCACCGATGCGCTCGCGGTAGAGGCCGAAATTCTTGGAGCCCGAGAAAGCGACCAGGGCTTCGGGCACCGATGACAGGACCTTGCGGGTGCCATAGGCATCGGCTTCCAGGCCATCGCCAAAGCCGAGATAGGCCAGGTCGATGAAGGGCAGCGCGCCGGTCCGGGCCAGGCTGGCGGCAACCTTATCCCATTGATCGGGCATCAGATTTGCGCCGGTGGGGTTGTGGCAGCAGCCATGCAGCAGCACGACATCGTCCTTGCCCAGGCCATCGAGCGTGGCGAGCATTTCGGCGAACTTCACGCCGCGGGTCACAGTGTCGAAATAGGGATAGGTCTTGACCTTGAGGCCGGAATTCTCGGCGATCGGATTGTGATTGGGCCAGGTGGGGTCGGAGACCCAGACCGTCGCGCCGGGACGGGCGCGGTTGATCAGCTGCATCAGCACCCAGAGCGAGCCGGTGCCGCCCGGCGCCTGGGCAATACGCACCCTGGAGCGGTCGACGCTATCGGCCAGGGCCAAGTCGAGCACGGCGGCACCAAAGCCCTTGTTGCCGGCTATCCCCAGGTAAGTCTTGGTCTTTTCGTTTTCGAGAATGCGCTGTTCCGCCTTGCGGACGGCGGTCATCACGGCGGTGACACCCTTCTCGTCCTTGTAGACGCCGACGCCCAGGTCGATCTTGGTGGGGCGCGGGTCGGCGGCGTATTCGCCCATAAGCGCCAGGATCTTGTCGCCGGGGGCCTTGGAAAGGGTCTCGAACATGTGTGGGTGAGTCCGGTGGGATAGCGGGGTTGTTATAGGGGCGGCGGGGATTTTTGCAATTCCAATCCCACCCTCAGGGTCATTCCGGCGGAGGCCGGAATCCATCCTAAGATGGGGCCAGGTACACAAGCCTCAGGATGGACCCCGGCCTTCACCGGAGTGACACCCTGGGTGGGCTAACGTTTCAATCCCGACTTCTCCAATTCGGCCGTCAATTGTGGAACGATTTCAAAGAGATCGCCGATCAGCGCGACATCGGCAAGCTTGACCAGCGGGGCTTCGGGATCGGTGTTGATGGCGATAATCTTCTTGGCGCCCTGGATGCCGGCGAGGTGCTGGAGGGCGCCGGAAATGCCGATGGCGATATAGAGGTCTGGGGCAATGATCTTGCCGGTCTGGCCGACCTGCCAGTCATTGGGGGCATAGCCGGCATCGACGGCGGCGCGGGTGGCGCCGATGGCGGCGCCAAGGGTTTTGGCAAGCTTTTCAACGAGTTGGAAGTTCCCGGCCGAGCCCAGCGCGACGCCGCCGCCAACCACGATCTGGGCGGTGGCGAGGTCGGGGCTGTCGCTCTCGGTACGGTGCGACGCGATGAGCCGGGCAGCGGAAACCAACGGATTATCAATGACTTCGATGGGCGCATTGTTGCCACCGGCGGCGGCGCGGAAGGCCGAGGCGCGGATGGTCAGCAGGTGCCTGGGCTGATTGTCGGTGACGGTCTGGACGGCATTGCCGGCATAGATGGGGCGTTCGAAGCGGGTGGGACCGAGGATCTTCACCACGTCGGTGACGGGCATCAGATCGAGCTTTGCCGCGACGCGGGGCATTCGATCCTTCCCAACACTCCCGGCGGATTGGATAACGTATTGATAACCGTTTGCCAGCGCGACAATGACAGATGTGTCGGCGTCGGAGGCGGAAACGCCTTTGGCGACCAGGACTTTCGAAACATGGGCGAGCTTTGCCGCTTGAGCGGCGACGGTGTCGATGTTTTCGCCGATGACCAGGAGGTCGATCGGGCCCAGTTCGCTGGCGGCCTGCACCACGCGGGGCGTGGCCGGCGAGAGGGCGCCGAGATCGTGATCGGCAATCACCAGAACGCTCATCACAGCGCCTCCATCTGCGAGACTTCGGCGGTGATATAGGCGGCCAGTTCGGAAACCGAACCGGCGCTCCTTCCTGCTACACGCTCGGGGGGCGGGGATATCTTTTCGATGGTCAAACGCGGCGCGAGATCGATGCCGAACTCGGCGGCTGGGCGCACAGCCAGAGGCTTGGAGCGCGCCTTCATCACCATGGGCAGCGCGGCACTGCGCGGCGTGTTGAGGCGAAGGTCGGCCGTGACGATGGCGGGGAGCGGGATGGCCACCGTCTCGCGTCCGGAATCGATCTCGCGGGTGACTTCCAGCCCGCCGCCGACCACCTTGATTTCGGAGGCGAAGGTGGCCTGGGGGCGATCGGTCAGGGCGGCGAGCATCTGGCCGACATGGTTGCTGTCGTCGTCGACGGCCTGCTTGCCCAGCAGGACCAGATCGGGGGTTTCCTCGGCAACGACCCGGGCCAGCAGCTTGGCGATGGCGAGGGTTTCGAGTTCGGCATCGGTCTCTATCAGGATGCCGCGATGGGCGC
>CAMLOA010000221.1 GCA_946481445.1 uncultured Devosia sp.
CATCCGCTTCGCCCGGGCGGTGGAGAAGCACGACCTGATGTGGCTCGAGGACATGCTGACCGGCGACTACGTGCCCTGGGTCAATCCGCAGGCCTATCGGGAGCTCACACTATCGACGACGACGCCGATCCACACCGGCGAGCAGATCTACCTGCGCCACAATTTCAAGGAGCTGATCGAGACCCAGGCCGTGCGCGTCATCGGGCCGGACCCGGCCGATATCGGTGGCATTGCCGAACTCAAATGGGTCACCGAACACGCCTATATGCACTCCATCATGATGGCGCCGCACGGCACCGCCAACGGGCTCCTGGGCCTGGGCGCCCTGATCAACGTGTGCGCCACCCTGCCGGCCAACTACATCGCCTTCGAATATCCCAGTGCCTCCGACCCATGGTGGGAAGATATCGTGGTCGGCCTTCCCGATCCCATCGTGACCAATTCCATGATCAACCTGCTGGAAGCTCCTGGACTGGGGCTCGACATCGACCCCGAAGGTGCCCGGAAGTATCTCGGTGAGGGCGACATGGGGTTCTTCGACCCCTGACAAGGCGACCGGACCATTTTTCAACGAATGCTCAATTGAAGAGGCAAGGCAATTGAAGATCACATCGGTCAAGACGGCGGCAACCAGCGGCCACTGCATGCATCTCTGGGTGCGCATCGAAACCGATGCCGGCATTACCGGCCTGGGCGAATGCGTGCATGGCGGGCACCAGGCCATTGCCATCATCCAGCAGGAATTGGCGCACAAGCTGGTCGGTCGCGATCCTTTCGCCATCGACGCCATCTTCGAGGAGATCCGTCGCAGCCTTGTGTTCGAAGGTGGCTTCGCCGGCGCGCTCATCACGGCCCTGACGGGCGTTGAAATCGCGCTCTGGGACCTCAAGGGCAAAGCGCTCAAGGTTCCGGTCTACGAGCTGCTCGGTGGCAAATTCCGTGACGACATCCGCGTCTACTGCGACTGCGAGGTTTCGCCGGGCATGAACATGGACGAGGTCCAGGCAGAGGTGGATCAGGTCCTGTCCGCGGGCTTCACCGCCCTCAAGGTCGACCTCGACATCCGCGCCTATGGTCATACCGGCACCGAGACGGGCTGGTACAAGAAGGATGGCTTCAACATGACTCCCAACAAATGGGAGCATGACCGCATGGTGCAACTGGCCGAAATGGTGGTGAAGGCGGCGGGCAAGGGTGTGGAAGTCGCGTGCGACCTGCACACGCGCCTCGACAAGCACAGCGCCATCCGCCTCGCTCGCGATCTCGAGCATCTCCAGCTGATGTGGTTGGAAGAGCCCATTCCGCCCGAGAATATCGACGTCATGGCCGAGATCACGCGCAGCACCTCGACCCCGATCTGCGCCGGGGAAAACCTCTACCTCCGCCACGGCTTCCGCAAGCTGCTCGAGCAGCAGGCCGTCGACATCATCATGCCCGACATCCCCAAATGTGGCGGGCTATCGGAATGCCGCAAGATTGCCGAGCTGGCCGACCTCTATTCGATCCCCTTCGCCCCGCACAATGTCTCGTCACCCATCGGCACCATGGCCTCGGCCCATGTCTGCGCCACCGTGCCCAACTTCCTGGTGCTGGAATTCCACTGGTTCCATCGCGACTACTGGTCGACCATCACCGATGGCGGCGAGATCATCCAGAACGGCAGGATCGCCCTGAGTGACCGGCCCGGTATCGGTCTTGAACTCAACGAGGAGGTGGCCAGGCAGCACCAGTATCCCGGCACCACCTGGTTCCAATAGCCCGCATGACTCTGACCCGTTGCCACCCATCGGGCGGCAGCGGGTTACCGCTTGGACATCACCGCGGGATGCGCTTGCCGGTTTCCGTATCGAACAGATGCACCAGGTCGCTGTCGAACGTGATACCGATGCTTTCGCCCGGGCGCGCTCCGACGCGTTCCCGGAACACCCCGACGAGGTCCTCTCCACCCACCCGGAGCACCACCTGGGTTTCCGACCCTGTGGGTTCGACCACCCGGACTTCGGACATGGCACCGTCTGGGTCGAGGCGCAGGTGTTCCGGACGCAGGCCCAGCGTGATCGGACCGTCGGTAACACCGGCCGGCAGGCTGCCCAGCTCGATCCGGGTGCCGTCCGCAAACCTGAAGGCCGTCCCGGAAATCGACCCGTTGATGATGTTCATCGCCGGGGAACCGATGAAGCCAGCCACGAAGAGGTTGGCCGGGTTGTCGTAGAGTTCGAGCGGCGTTCCGATCTGCTCGATATTGCCCGCATGCATCACCACGATGCGATCGGCCATGGTCATCGCCTCGATCTGATCGTGCGTGACATAGACCGTGGTGGTCTTGAGGCGCTGGTGGTTGAGCTTTATCTCGCTGCGCATCTGCACGCGCAGCTTGGCGTCCAGGTTGCTGAGCGGCTCGTCGAACAGGAAGACCCGTGGATTGCGGACGATAGCCCGCCCCATGGCAACGCGCTGCCGCTGGCCGCCCGACAGGTGCCGCGGATAGCGTTGCAGGTAGGGTTCGAGGCCAAGTACCGCTGCCGCGCTGGCCACCCGGCGCTGTATCTCGTCCTTGGGAACGCGCCCCAGCCGCAGGGAAAAGGCCATGTTCTCTTCCACGGTCATGTGCGGATAGAGCGCATAGGACTGGAACACCATGGCTATGTCCCGGTCCTTGGGCGCGAAGTCGTTGACGACCACGCCAGCAATCTCGATCTCGCCGCCGGTAATGTCCTCGAGGCCGGCAATCATGCGCAGCAGCGTTGACTTGCCGCAGCCCGACGGCCCCACCAGGATGACGAACTCCCCATCCGCAATGTCGATGGACACGCCATGCAGCACTTCCAGGCTGCCATAGTTCTTGCGGACGTCTCGGATCGTCACGGCACCCATCTCATCCTCCCAGGTCGATGGTGAAGCCCGCCTGCCAAGGGACAGGACAGGTCTATGGCGTCATTCGGCCGCCCCGTCATGTCGGACCGCCCTCCCCGGCGTCCGGCGCGCAGAAGCGGCGGCCTTACGGCGTTTCTAGAGTGACCGCAGATCGGCATCAAGCCTTTTGTGGGACAAAAGATTGACTCCGTCGGCATTTGGGTCCTAATTCTTCTCTCAATCGCCGCCAATGATAGGACAAAACATCACATTGGCCGATTGAAGGGTGACGAGCGGGAGAGGCTCGATGCCAGGAGGAAAAGGCGCTTCAGCGAGAATACTGCACGCCAACACCCATAGTGTCCGCGGGCGCCCAGTCATGTTCCAACAGGAGGAAACGGAAGCATGTCGGATAAGTTCAATCGTCGTGACGTATTGAGGGGCGGCGGTGCCGCCGGCCTTGGGCTTTGGGTTGCCGGCAGCGGCCTGCCCGTCTTCGCGCAGGATGCGGCTCCCGAACTGGACTTGCCGCAGGGCTCCGCTGGCAAGCTGACGGTCATTCACCGCACCGAGTATTTCGAGGCAGCGCAAAACCTGTTCCGCGATACCGTGACCAAGTTCGCAGCGGCCAACAATGTCGAACTGGACATCTCCACGACCAACCCGGAAGCGTTCGGAGACTTCCTTGGCAAGATGTCGGCCGCCGTCAGGGCAGGCAATCCGCCCGACCTGGCCTATACCAGCAACGTGTCGGTGCCGCAGATGCACCTGCTTGGGCTGCTCGAAGACGTCAACGACGTCGTCGAGGAAGCCATCGCCAAGTATGGCAACGTGATGCAGGGCATCAACGCGGAAAAGACCGGCAAGATCGACGGCCGCTGGGTGGCCATTCCGTTCATCGCCAATACGACCGGCACCTTCTTCCGTGGGGACAAGCTGGCCGAGAAGGGCATCGATCCGCAGACACTGGACACCTGGGAGAAGCGGCGCGAGGCAGCGCTCGCCATTTCGGATCCGGACAACGGGTTCTGGGGCTGGGGCCTGACCGTCAACCAGTCCGGCGACGGCTGGGGGGTGGCATCGGGCATCCTCAACGCCTTTGGCGGCCATTTCACCGACGAGACCGGCACCAAGGTCGAATTCGATTCCCCGGAAACCGTGGCAGCCTATGAATTCGTGCGCGAAACCTATGATCGCAACGGCAAATATGCAGCCATGCTGCCGCCGGGCGTCGAAAGCTGGGGCGATACGTCCAACAACGAGGCTTACCTCGCCGGCAGCATCGGCTACACCCACAATGCCTTCTCGGTCTACGCGGCAGCCAAGCGCGACAACAACCCGGTTTTCCCGGGCACCGTCCTGCTGCGCCAGCCCAACGCCAACAATGGCGACAGCCGCGACGGCGGTGCCGTCGGCGGATGGCTGACCATCTTCAAGGGTGCGCCCAATGCCGACCTGGCTAGAAAGCTGGCCCTCGACCTGCTCGACCCGGCCAACTTCACCCCGATGTCCTCGATCGCCGGTGGGCTGTTCATGCCGGCCTACGAGAACCTGTGGACGGACGAGCTGATTTCGGCCGACCCCAACTACGCGATCATCAAGGATCAGGTCAGCGTCCCCGAGCCGTTCATCGGTCCGTCCTGGCCGGCCCAGCCTGCCGCGCAGATCGATGCGATCCGGGCCCAGGGCATCCTGGAACAATCGATGGGCAACGTGATCGCCGGCCGCATGACCGCGCAGGAAGCCGTGACCGACGCGCACAACAAGATCGTCCAGATCTTCGAGGAAGGCGGGATCATGTAGCCCGAACGGGCAAGGCGGGGCCGCTGACCCGG
>CAMLOA010000222.1 GCA_946481445.1 uncultured Devosia sp.
CGTGGCCGGCCAGGCCCTGGTGCCCACCATTGTCGCCAAGCGCCAGGGCATTCTCGACCAGGCCACCTATGACCGCGGCGAGAGCATCGAGGCGCTGGACGCCGACGCAGTCCCGGCCCAGTAGGGGCAGGGGCGCATCAAGGACCGTTAGGGGAGGCGCGAGCCTCCCCTTTTTCGTCCCGCCACGTGTCATCATATTTCGTCTTGACGCTAATTAGCGCAAAAGCTAATTAGCGAATGAACGAAATAAGGTTTGCCGCATGGGCATCAACACCGTCTTCGAAGCGCTGTCGCATCCGGTGCGACGCAAGGTACTGGCTCTGCTCAAGACCGGCCCGATGAGCGCGGGAGACCTCGCCGCTCATTTCGACGTCAGCCGCCCCACGCTTTCGGTGCATTTCGCCAAGCTGAAGGAAGCAGAACTGGTGGTGGTCGAGCGACAGGGCACGAGCCTCATCTACCATCTCAATGCCAGCATTCTGGAGGCGGCCCTGGCCGGCCTTCTCTCCCTCAAGGATGACGAAAAATGACCGATCTGCGCGTCTTCACCCGCCTCAACCACCTGCTTCTGTCGTTGATCGCCGTCACCACCATTGCCGGCGTGGTGCGCATTCCGCCCGATGCCCGACTGCCCGTGCATTTCGATCTCTTCGGCCAGCCCGATCGCTTTGCCGGGCGCGACGATGCGCTCATTCTCATGCCCGCCTTCGGGCTCGGCATGCTGGTTCTGTTCTGGGCCATCGGACGCTTCAGCCATCCGCAGCGCCTGGCCGGTGGCGTCTATGTGATGAATGCCATCCTGCCGGTGCTACTGGCCATGTTCCTGGCCTTCCAGGTCGTACTGGTCTTCCAGTTCGATTTCGCCATTGCCCGCGTTGCTGCCTGGAGCATTGCCGCCTTGCTGATCGTCCTGGGCAACCTCATGCCCAAGTCCCAGCCCAACCGCTATGGCGGCATCCGGATCAGGACCACACTCGCCGATCCCGTCAACTGGGCCGCCACTCACCGCTTCACCGGTCTTGCCATGATGATCGCGGGCGGCCTGCTGGTCGTCCTGACGCTCATCACCGGCTCCGCCCCGATCATCTTCGCTGGCATCCTCGCCGCGGTCATCCTGCCGCTGCTGCTGGGCGTGCTCTACAGCTGGCGCATGGCGCGCAAAGGGTAGGGCGCCCGCTCACTCTCCCCGGGGGAAGGTCGGCGCGCAACGGCGGGTGAGGGGGCCTCGCGTGGGTGTGGTGCGCAGGAAGGCCCTTACCCCACCAGCTTAAGCACCGGCACCTTGCGCGGCTTCTTCACCTTGGGCAGGCGCGGGACGTAATTGGCCATGACCCGCTCGATAACCTTGATGGCCTTGTCGGTGCCGTTCTCGCCGGCCAGTTTTTCGGCAATGTCGCCCGCGTTGCGGCGGTAGTCGGCATTGGTGCTGAGATCCTCAAGAGCTCCCGCCAGAATCTCGGAGGTCAGCTTGCGCAGGCGAACGGGCTTGGGGCCGCAACCCAGCTCGAAGACGCGGCGGCCCCAATAGGGCTGGTCCACCGTCTGCGGCACCACGAAGGTCGGGCGGCCCAGATGCAGGCCGGCCGACGTGGTGCCGGCGCCGCCGTGATGCACCACGGCCGAGACATACTTGAACAGCTTGTCGTGCGGGGCCTTCTCGATGGCAAAGATGGTGTCCGGCAGGTCCTGCGGATTGATGCCCCCCCAGCCGCGTGCCACCACCGCGCGGCCGCCCCACATGGCCACGGCCTCCTTGAGGATGCGCGTATTGCGCTCGGCGCCGAAGGGCATCGAGCCAAAGCCGATATAGACGGGCGCTTCGCCCTCGGACAGGAACTTCTGGAACGCCTCGGACGGCTGCCAGTCGGTCCGGTCCTTGAGCTGCCAGTAGCCGGTGACCAGGGCGCTCTTGGGCCAATCGCGCGGCCGCGGTGAGACGACCGGCGAATAGGCATAAAGCGTGGTGAGCGACGTGCCGTCCGTGTTTCGGAAGAAGCCGCCCTTCTTGCGGGCGTCGAGGCCCATCAACTCGCGGCGCAGCTTGTTGCGCGGCAGGTTGTAGTAGATCTGCTGCACGGTCATGGCCGTGTAGGTCAGCTTGTTGAAGGCCGGCCCGAAATCGGCGCCGTAATAGATGCAGAGGGGAAACTCGCTGGTCGAATTCAGCGGCTGCAGCGCCACCATGATGGCGGGGACGTGCAGCGCCTCGGCGATGTCGATGCCGAAGCTGGTATTCATGTTGAGAATCAGCAGGTCCGCGCCCTGGCACATGTGCCAGGCATGCCGCGCCGCCGTATCCACGATCTGCTGGCCCTGCCGCAGGAGCGAGGGGCCATTGATGAGCATGGACTGGCTCATCGCATTCTCGAAGCGCTGCTGCGTCAGGAAGGACTGGATGGACGGCCCCAGCGTGTGGAACTCGATCCCGTAACCCTCGACCATGTCCTGGAATTCTTCGGACGCGCCAAGGACCACGGAATATCCGCGCTCCTTAAGCGCGATGCCGAGGGCCAGATAGGGTTGAACGTCGCCTTGCGTGCCGATCGTGACCAGGGCAATGCGCTTCAAAATCAAACCTCACCATATGACCGTCTGGAGCCGAAGGTTGGCGTCCCCCGGACCATTTACAATACCCCAACGAGGATTTATGAACGGCCTGTCGATAGCTGGTTTCATTACAAAAATCGCTTCTGAAGGGCAAGGGACATGCCGTCTCTCTACACTGTTAGCAAGGTTGGAGCTTGGCTCGCCGGCAATGCAGTGGCCGTTGCCGCCTTCGCGGCAGCAGGCGCAAACGCCCGCTAGCTCTTCCCGCTGGCCACAATGTGGCTGGGAAGAGCCGAAACATCAGAACGCGCCGGCCCCAGGGGCGGCACTTAACCCGGTTACAACCATAATTCCGCGATAATCGGCGCCTCAAAAGAGAGGCGTGGCGCACACTGGCGCGTCGCGGCCCAGTTCAGGTCCCCAGGGACCCTCGAGGATACCATGAGCGAAGAATTCCATCGCATCCGCCGCCTGCCCCCCTACGTCTTTGCCCATATCGATCCGATCAAGGCAAAGGCGCGGGCCGAGGGCGTCGACATCATCGACCTGGGCATGGGCAATCCCGACATGCCCACGCCCCAGCATATCGTCGAGAAGCTGCAGGAGACGGTCAAGGACGGGCGCACCCATCGCTACTCGACCTCGCGCGGCATTCCCGGCCTGCGCAAGGCCCAGGCCAGCTATTACGGCCGGCGCTTCGGCGTGAAGCTCAACCCCGACACGCAGGTAGTGGCGACGCTGGGCTCCAAGGAAGGCTTCGCCAACATGGCATCCGCCATCACGGCGCCGGGTGACGTGGTGCTGGTGCCCAATCCGACCTATCCCATTCATTCCTTCGGGTTCATCATGAGCGGCGGCGTGGTCCGCTCCATGCCGGCCGACCCCAATGAAGACTTCATGCGCTCGCTTGACCGGGCCGTGCGGCACTCCATTCCCAAGCCGATTGCGCTTGTGCTCAATTATCCCGCCAACCCGACCGCCTATACCGCCTCGCTCGATTTCTACGCCGAAGTCGTCAAGTATTGCCGCGAGCACGGCATCTTCATCCTGTCTGACCTGGCCTATTCCGAGATCTATTTCGACGAGAACGATCCCCCGCCATCCGTGCTGCAAATCCCGGGGGCCATCGACATCAGCGTCGAGTTCACCTCCATGTCCAAGACCTATTCGATGCCCGGCTGGCGCGTCGGTTTCGCAGTGGGCAACGAGCGGCTGATCGCGGCCCTGGCGCGCGTGAAATCCTATCTCGACTATGGCGCCTTCACCCCGATCCAGGTTGCCGCCACGGCTGCCCTGAACGGCAGTGACGATGTGATCGAGGAAGTGCGCAAGGTCTACAAATACCGCCGCGACGTGATGGTGGAGAGCTTTGCGCGGGCCGGCTGGAACATCCCCGTGCCCAAGGCCACCATGTTCGCCTGGGCCCCCATTCCGGCGCAGTTCGCCCATCTCGGCTCGCTTGAATTCGCCAAGCTGCTGATCAAGGAAACCGGCGTCGGGGTCGCGCCGGGCGTCGGCTTCGGGGAATATGGCGACCAGTATATCCGCCTCGCCTTCGTCGAGAACGAGCAGCGCATCCGCCAGGCGGCGCGCAATATCAAGAAACTGCTGGGCTCCAAGGCCGGCGGCGGCAATGTGGTGCCGCTGGCCGGCTGAGCCGTAAGCCAAGGGGGGCGGCGAGTCCGCCCTCCCGCCATGCGCCGGATGGTCGTGTCGATGCAGCGATGAGTGCCGCCATGCAGTGCGACTATTTCGACCGGGGCGCGTGCCGCTCCTGCACCCAGATGGGCACGCCCTACGACGTGCAGGTCGCAGGGAAAGTGGCTCACGCCCGCACCCTGCTGGCCGCATGGCCGGAAGCAACCTGGCTGCCGCCGATGGTGAGCGCCCCCACGGGGTTCCGAAACAAGGCCAAGATGGTGGTCGGCGGCACCTTGGACGATCCCACCCTCGGCATCCTGGACGCGTCCCAACATGGCGTTGACCTTACCGGATGCGGCATCCTCTCGAACGGCCTGCGCGCCGCCTTCGCGCCGATCGCGGCCTTCATTTCGCGCGCCCGCGTCGCCCCCTATGACGTCCCGGCCCGCAGCGGCGAACTCAAGCATGTGCTGCTCACCGAAT
>CAMLOA010000223.1 GCA_946481445.1 uncultured Devosia sp.
AGGCCGAAGACCTCACCTTCATCAAGAGCAATCTCGAGGCGGAAGCGGGCAGCGACGCGCTCGAGGGCGAAATCAAGGCCTATCTGGCGCAACTACGCCAGAACGCCAAGATCATATACAACTAGCCGGCAGGCCCGCCGCGCGGGCCCGCTGTTCTTCTACCCGGGGGCAGGATGAACAAGCCGCTGGCCATCAGCATGGGCGAGCCTGCTGGCGTGGGCCCGGACATCGTATTGCAGCTCTATGCGCGGCGGCAGGAACTCGACCTGCCGCCCTTCTGCCTGTTCGGGCACCCCGCCTTCCTCCGGGAACGAGCCGCCCGGCTCGGGCTGGCAATCGAGCTGGCCGAGACGTCCCCGGACCGGGCGCCCGACCTGTTTGCGTCGGCCCTGCCGGTGGTAGCCGTCGATGGGCTGGTGCCCGATCATCCCGGACAGGTGAGCCAGGTCTCCGCCGGTGCGGTCGTGGGGGCGATCTCGGCGGCGGTGGAGGCAACGCTGACCGGCGCCTGCCGCGGGCTGGTGACGGCCCCCATCCACAAGGGCGCCCTCTACCACGCCGGGTTCAGGCACCCGGGACACACCGAATTCCTTGCTGAACTCTGCGCGGCGGGCGGCAAGCCCAGGCTGCCCGTGATGATGCTGGCGCATGGCGGCTTGCGCGCCGTGCCGGTGACCATCCACGTTCCCCTGCGGGACGTTCCCGACCTGCTGACGCGTGAGCTCATCGTTGAGACGGTGCGCGTCGTCGCCCACGACCTCAAGCAGCGCTTCGGCGTAGCCGAGCCGCAGATCGCGGTCGCCGGGCTCAACCCCCATGCCGGGGAAGGCGGCGCCATCGGCAGGGAAGATCTCGAGATTGTCGCGCCCGCGGTGGCGCAGCTGCAGTTTGAAGGCCTCGGCGTGGAAGGTCCCCTTCCCGCCGACACGCTGTTCTATCCCACGCACTGGGCCAAGTATGATGCGGTGGTTGCCATGTATCACGACCAGGCGCTCATCCCGATCAAGACCGTTGCCTTCGAGGATGCCGTGAATGTGACGCTCGGCCTGCCGATCGTGCGGACTTCGCCGGACCATGGCACGGCATTCGACCTGGCCGGGACCGGGCGCGCCTCGCCCCGCAGCTTCATCGCCGCCATCGAGATGGCGGATGCCATGACGGCGCAGCCATGAGCCAGATCGACGACTTGCCGCCCCTGCGCGAGGTCATCGCGGAGCACGGCCTGCGCGCCAAGAAGGAACTGGGACAGAATTTCCTACTCGATCTCAACCTGACCGCCCGCATTGCGCGCGTCGGCGGTTCGCTGGAAGGCGTGCGGGTCATCGAGGTGGGGCCCGGGCCCGGCGGGCTCACCCGCGCGCTGCTGGCCGAAGGCGCCCGGGACGTGATCGCCATCGAGCGGGACCCCCGCGCCCTGCCAGCGCTGGCACAGATCGCTGAGGCCTATCCCGGCCGCCTGACGGTGATCAGCGGCGATGCCATGGAGATCGACTATTCCCTGCTTGCGGAGGGGCGGACACGGATCATCGCCAACCTGCCCTATAACATCGCCACACCTCTGCTGACGGGCTGGCTGACCCTGGACCCGTGGCCGAGCTTCTTCGAGAGCCTGACGCTGATGTTCCAGCGGGAGGTAGCGGAGCGCATCTGCGCCCGTGAGGGGGACGATGCCTATGGCCGCCTGGGCGTACTCGCAGGCTGGCGAACAGAGGCCCGCATTGCCTTCAATGTCGGCCGACAGGCTTTTGTGCCTCCCCCCAATGTTACCTCGGCCGTGGTACATCTGGTGCCCAAGGCGGTCGGCGACGACGTGCGCGTGAAGGATCTCGAGCACATAACGCGGGCAGCGTTCGGGCAGCGACGCAAGATGGTCCGGCAGAGTCTTAAAGCCGCAGGCGTCCCTGTGGAGGCGCTGCTCGCGGCAGCCGGTCTCAAGGGTGACGAGCGCGCCGAGGACCTGCCGGTGAGCGCCTTCCTCGCCATGGCCGCGGCCCTGCCCGACATTCGGCGTTCCTCAGCGCAGTGAGCGGAAGGTCGCGACCATCCGGTCGACCGCATTGTCATGCCGATTGGGGTCGAGGCCGCCGATGATGAGATCGACGCCGAAGGCGAAACGCTCGTCGGGCGGGCTCTCGACGAAGTCGGCAAGGGCCGCGGTCGCCATCGGGTACCGCGCCGCCGTGGTCAGCGACAGATCGTGCAGAACCTGGGCCAGGGGACGCGTGCCGGCACCGGTCGCCTGCTCGGCCAGGACATAACCCTGGACATAGCTCAGCAGCGCCAGACAAGCGCGCCCGGCCGGTTCAGACCCGAACCCCGCCTGCATGAGGGAGCCAATAATGGCCTCGGCGATGCGCAGGCCTTGCGGATGAGCGTGGATGCCACCCACCAGCAGCAGGGCGCCATCACGGTGCGCCAGCAGCGTGCGGCGCAGGTCGGCGGCGATGGCCAGCACGGCATCACGGTGGGACGATGCAGGTGCCGATGGCTGCACGGCTGACAATATTGACGCGGCCATGTCCTCGACCAGCGCCTGCTTGCCGGCGTAGTGCCAATAGAGCGAGGCGGCCTTGACACCCAGACTAGCGGCGAGGCGGCGCATGGTCAGGCCCTCGAGGCCATCCTGGGTCAGCAGGGCGAGGGCTGCGGCGAGTATACGAGCACGATCGAGCGCCATGGCACCAGCCTAGCACCGCTCGGCTGCTGCACAAGGCTCAAAGCGCGGCGGGCGGACCGGCATCCCGCTCCGGCGCCGGCAGGGGTGCAAGCCTGAAGAGGCGGAGCGCAACGCCGAGCGCCAGCAGGACGGCTCCGCCGCTGACCAGCAAGACGCCGGGCCACGCCCACCCGGACCAGGCAATGCCCCCCAGCGTGCCGAGGACTGAGGACCCGAGATAGTAGAAGAACAGATAGAGCGCGGAAGCCTGTGCCCTGCCCTTGTTTGCCCGGCGCGCTACCCAGGCGCTGGCAATGCCATGAGCGGCGAAGTAGCCGACTGTCGCGAGCGCAAGGCCGGCAATGACCAAAAGAGTTGGTTGCGCCGCGGTGAGGGCCACTCCGGCGGCCATGACCAGGACTGTGGCCAGGAAGACCCTGCGCCGCCCAAGCCGCTGAGACAGCCGACCCGCCCAGGCAGAGCTGATGCTGCCCAAGAGATATACGACGAAGATGGCGGAGATCGCGGCCTGACCAAGCATGTGAGGCGGCAGGGCGAGCCGGAAGCCGGCATAGTTGTATAGGGTGACGAAGCTGCCCATGAGCAGAAACGCCGCCGCAAAGAGCCAGGGCAGTCCCCTGTCGGTGAACTGGTGACCCACAAGCCAGGCCAGTTCCGACAGCCCGATCCGCTGGCGTACAGCATTGCGTCCGGGCGGCAGCAGCACGACGACGGCGACCGCCGCCACCGCAATTGCCGCGCCGAGAATTCCGAGGGACATGCGCCAGCCGAGCCAATCGGCCAGCACGCCCGATGCGAGTCGGCCCGCCATGCCGCCAAAGGCGGTACCACCGATATAGAGCCCCATGGACGCACTCAGCGCATCTGGGTCGAGTTCCTCGGCCAGATAGACCATGGCGACGGCCGGCAGCCCCGACAGGGAAATGCCCATGGCGGTCCGCACCGCAACCAGCGTCCACCAGCCAGGGACCAGCGGCAGGGCGAGGCCGAGCGCCGCTGTCATCAAGATGGCCCAGACCATCAGCGTGCGCCGACCGACTCGATCGGCCACCCAGCTCGCCAGCAGCAGGGCAATGGCCAGGGTTGCCGTCGTCGCTGACAGTGCCAGCGAGCTGGCGGCCGGGCCGATGGCAAATTCGTCGGCAAAGATCGGCAGCAGGGGCTGGACCGAGTAGAGCGACGCGAACACGGCGAATGCGCTAAGAAACAGCGCAACATTGGCCCGGCGGAACTCCGGCGTACCACGCCGGATCGTGGCCGGCTCGACCCTGTTCACGCCGCGCTCCTCAACCTCTCAAAGAGAGTCGATCTGGTTCTGCAAGTCTTTGACAAAACTGTCCAAATTCAGTTGCCGACCGCGTTCGAGACGCGCGGAGGCCAGGATTGCCCGGACGCGCGCCACGGACATTTCGAGGTCCTCATTGACGATGACATAGTCATATTCGCGATAGTGGCCCATCTCGGTCTTGGCGTTGCGCAGGCGCTTTTCGATCGTGCCGACGCTGTCCTGGGCCCGACGCTCGAGGCGAGCGCGCAGTTCCTTGATGGTGGGTGGCAGAATGAACACGGTCACCATGTCGGCGCGGCACTTGTCGTAGAGCTGCAAGGTGCCCTGGTAATCGATGTCGAACAGGATATCGTTGCCCGCCGCCAGCTGCTCCTCGACGCGCGCGCGCGGGGTGCCGTAGAAATTGCCGTGCACCTCGGCAGATTCCAGCAGTTCACCATCCCGCTGCATGCGCTGGAAGGTGGGCACGTCGATGAAGTGATAATGCTTGCCATCGACCTCGTCGGTACGACGGGCACGGGTTGTCACCGACACGGAAAGCTTGATGTTGGGGTCAGCGCCGAACAGGGCGCGGGAAATGGAGGACTTGCCGGCCCCCGAGGGCGAGGCAATCACCAGCATGACGCCGCGGCGCTGGAACTCCATGATCGGCCCGTCCTAGTCGATATTCTGCACTTGTTCGCGTAGTTGAGCGATCGCCG
>CAMLOA010000224.1 GCA_946481445.1 uncultured Devosia sp.
ATTATGCCCGCGCGCGGAACCTGCATGCCTGTGCCCAGGCGGTGGTGCGCGAGCATGGCGGGGTGTTTCCGCAGACATCGGCGGGTTTGCAGACCCTGCCGGGCGTCGGGGCCTATACCAGTGCCGCCATTGCCGCGATCTGCTTCGACGAACGTGTGGCGGTGCTCGATGGTAATCTCGACCGGGTGCTGGCGCGCTACCATGCGCTGCCGGTGCCCGTGCGCGAAGCCAAGGAGGAACTACGCGCGGCCTTGCAGGCCTCGGTGCCGTCAAGGGCAGGAGATTTTGCCCAGGCCATGATGGATCTGGGCGCCACCATCTGCGCGCCGCGCCAGGCGGCCTGCATGCTGTGCCCCATCCAGCCGGGATGCCTCGCGGCCAAGGAGGGTGACGCGACACGCTACCCGTTCAAGCCGGCAAAGGCCGACCGGCCGGTGCGCAAGGGCCATGCCTATGTGATGCTGGACGCCGATGGCGACGTCTATCTGCAGAGCCGCCCGGAAAAGGGCCTGCTCGGCGGCATGACCGAGGTGCCGGGCTCGGATTGGGCTGCGGAACTGCCCGAGGCGGACTACCCCGCCCACGCCGATTGGCGGCATCGCGGGCAGGTGGTGCATGTCTTCACCCATTTCCGGCTGGAGCTGGAAGTGTGGTCGGCGACTGTAGGGCCGGATGGACTGGCTGGCGGCTGGTGGGCCGGACGCCAGGCACTCAGGGGCGAGGCCTTGCCGACGCTGTTTCGCAAAGTGCTGGCCGAGGCCGGGCTGGCGTGATCAGGCTGCTACACGCGACGATGACGATACCGGCATGTCGGGGACAGGCGAGAAGGCGCTGACCTGGTTGCGGCCGGCCTCCTTGGCTTCATAGAGCGCCACATCGGCCCGCCGGAATGCCGCGCGCGGGCTTTCGCCTGGTGCACAATAGCTGACACCGAAGCTGGCGCTGAGCCATTCATTGCCCGAAAGGACCGGATGGACTGTGCTGTTGAAGCGCGCCCTGATGCCGTCGGCCAGTTCGACCGCTTCCGCAGCGGTTCGCCCCGGCAGCAGCAGGGCGAATTCCTCGCCGCCGATGCGGCCGGCGGCGAGGCCGGAATCGGCCAGCAGCGCGGCCAGGGTGCAGATCACGTCATCGCCTGCCTCATGCCCGAACCGGTCGTTGACCTGCTTGAAATTGTCGATGTCGCAAAGGATGACCGCGCCGCCCGCGCCGAGGGCAGTCTCGGCGATCATGTCGAAGGCGCGCCGGTTGAGCAGGCCGGTCAAGCCGTCGCGCTCCGACTGGCGCTGATAGGTGGCCAGCGTATCGCTGACCGTGCGGGCCAGCAGCAGGAAGATGATCGGCGGCACCAGCAGGCCGGACACGCTGAGCAGCGCCGTTTCCATCCATGACTGCCGGAATGAGGTGAAGGTCACTTCGGGGCCGAAGAGGGTCAGCAACAGCGGCACCCTGACCGCGCAGAAGGCGACCAGCGCAGCAAGCAGAACGACGATGATACTATCCAGCACGCCCCAGTGGGCGCGGCGTATCATCTGCACCATTGCGTCGATTACGGCGGTCGTGCAGCCCAGTTGCACGGCAAGCGCCTGGTAGAAATAGGGTGCGCCGATCGCCTGGAGCGTCAGCGCCGTAGCGGACAGGCCCAGAACAACGACAGTTACCGGCAGGCTGCTCCCGGGGCGTGGCGCCAGGGCGCGAATGGCCTGGCCGGCGCAGAGATAAGCAGGCGGTGCAAGCATCGCGGCCGCCACCATTTCCACCCCGCCGCCACCGCCAAAGGTCATAACCAGGGTCTGTATGCTGCCCATGGCCAGCGCGACGGCAAGCCAGCTCATCGGCCTGTTGCCGCGCATGCCCATGCTGGCCCCGACGCATAGAGCGGCGGTGAAACCCAGAATGGCAGCAATGACGATGTTCAATCCAACCATGACGGTCACGGCAGCGGTCCCTCGCATGCGTGTCGGCAGCCTGATGTTGAACCGGGCGGGGTTAACAACGGCCTGCACTGCAGAAAGCGATTCCGACAACACGTCGCTATCGTTAAGAAAACCTGCGGTCGGCTTGACGCTGTGGCATTGACAACGGGCGCGCCATCCTCGACTTTGCGCCCATGAATTGCCGCTGCACCCAGCTCAAGACCGCGAAAAAAGCCCCGCTCCGGGGCTGATGGTCGTCGCGCGCAGTTTTTAGCAAGCATTCGGATCACAAGACCCCGCCGGTTTCGACGGGGCCTTGTTGTGCATGCTCCGTCTCCGGCCCACAGGAGATGAAACATGAATACCCATTCTGCCCTGCACGGCCTCTGGTTGCCGCTGATCACGCCCTTTCGGGATGGCGTGCTCGATGAGGCGTCCCTGCGACGGCTCGTCGGCCACTATGCTGCCGAGCCGATCGACGGCTTCATCCTTGGTGCCACGACCGGCGAGGGCATGGCGCTCGACGAGGCGGAGACCCGGCTGCTGCTGGCGGTGACGCGCGACGCGCTCGAAGCTGCGGGACGGGACATCCCGATCTATCTCGGCCTGTCCGGCGCGGATACGCGCAAGCTCGGCAAGGCGCTGGAGCAGAGCACGGCCTGGGGCATGGATGGCTACCTGATCGCCTGTCCCTATTATACGCGACCCTCTCAGGAGGGCCTGTTCCAGCACTTCTCGGCTCTGGCGGACGCGACGGCGAGGCCAATCCTCATCTACAACATTCCCTATCGAACCGGCGTCAACATGGGTAACGACACCATGCTGCGGCTGGCCGAAAGGTCCAATATCGTCGGCGTCAAGGATTGCTGCGCCGACCCGGCCCAGACCTTGGACCTCATCCGCCAAAAGCCGGCCGGCTTCACCGTCCTGACCGGCGAGGATGCCCATTTCTATAGTGCGCTGACCAGCGGCGCCGATGGCGCCATTCTCGCTTCGGCCCATGTCCACACAGCCGGCTTCGCCGCCATTCGCGACAAGCTGCTGGCCGGCGACCAGCCCGGTGCCCTGGCCGACTGGCAGCGCCTGGTCGATATTCCCCGCCTGCTGTTTTCCGAACCCAGCCCCGGCGCCATCAAGCACTGGCTCTGGCGCGCCGGCCTGATCGACAGCCCGGAAATGCGCCTGCCCATGGTGCCGGTCAGCGCGGAACTGGCGGCGAGGATAGAGCGGGTGATGGCCGAGGGGAGATGAATTCGGTCTGTCGGCTGTGCCGGCAGAGGAACGTCATTTGGCATGAGGGCATTGACCTTCATATCCACCCTAAAGCCAAGGATAGAGCGATGACCATTGCCAAGAACACCATCTGCCTGTGGTATGACAAGGACGCCGAGGCGGCGGCGCGCTTTTACGCCGCGACCTTTCCGGACAGCTCGGTTGGCGCCGTCCAGACGGCACCGAGCGACAATCCCTCTGGCAGCAAAGGCGACGTGCTGACCGTGGAATTCACGGTGGCCGGCATCCCCTGCATTGGGCTCAATGGCGGCCCCGAGTTCAAGCAAAGCGAAGCCTTCTCATTCCAGATCGACACGGCCGACCAGGAAGAAACTGACCGCTACTGGAATGCCATTGTCGGCAATGGCGGACAGGAGAGCGTCTGCGGCTGGTGCAAGGACAAATGGGGCGTGTCCTGGCAGATCGTCCCCCGCACGCTGACCGAAGCCATGCTGGCCGGCGGTCCGCAGGCAAAGCGCGCCTTCGACGCGATGATGCAGATGAAGAAGATCGACGTCGCCGCCATTGACGCCGCCCGCCGCGGATAGTGGCCAACAAAAGGCCGCCGGGGCAAACCGGCGGCCAGTAAAAGAGCCTGAGACGTGATTGGAGGTCAGGATCAGGCAGAAAGCAAATCAAGTTTTGCACGGATGCCCGTGCGGAGTTCGTCGATGGGCGCGATCCGCCCACCCTGTTCGTGATGCCAGAAGGTCCACCCGTTGCATGCCTCGGCGCCCTGGACCAGGGCCCCGACCTTGTGGATGGAGCCCTGATGCGTGCCCGAGACGAGCGAGCCGTCTGCACGAACCATGGCTGAATAACGCTTGTTCTGGTCGAAGAGTTGCGCACCCGGTTCGATCAGTCCCTGTTCGATCAGCGAACCGAAGGGAATGCGCGCTTCCTTGCGCTTTGGCGTGACCGATTGCAGCGCCTCGAACACGCCGGGGCGGATGGAGGCGATGCGCTTGAGGGCGGCATTGATATAGCTCTGTTCGCGCTCGATGCCGATGAAATGCCGGCCCAGCTTGCGGGCCACGGCGCCGGTCGTGCCAGTGCCGAAGAACGGGTCGAGCACGATGTCGCCCGGCCTGGTCGTGGCATTGAGAATGCGGAACAGCAGGGCCTCCGGCTTCTGGGTCGGATGGACCTTTTCGTCGTCCTCGCCCTTGAGCCGCTCGGCGCCGGTGCAGATGGGGAACAGCCAGTCGCTGCGCATCTGCGTGTCGTCATTGGCCAGCTTCATGGCTTCATAGTTGAAAGTGACGCGGCTCTTCTGGCTGCGGGCGGCCCAGATCAGCGTTTCATGCGCATTGGTGAAGCGCGTGCCGCGGAAATTAGGCATAGGATTGGCCTTGCGCCAGACGATGTCGTTGAGCATCCAGAAATCGAGGTCCTGGAGCGCCGTGCCGACGCGGAAGATATTGTGGTAGCTGCCGATGACCCAGAGGGCGCCATCGGGCTTGAGCACGCGGCGCG
>CAMLOA010000225.1 GCA_946481445.1 uncultured Devosia sp.
ACGCGTGCCACCTGACCGTGCCAACTAACATGTTAGCGATGGCGCTGGCTCCCGATTTCCGCTAAGTGCGGAGGGCAAGCCAGAGCACGCCATGACCCTACCCAACCACATCGCCGTCATCGATATTGGCAAGACCAATGCCAAGGTGGTGTTGATCGACCGTCGGACCCAAGGCCAGCTGGCCAGCCGGAGCATGCCGAATGCTGTCGCCGCCGGCGGCCTCTATCCGCATGCGGATGTCGATGGCCTGTGGGCATTCATCACCCGGTCGCTGGCCTCCATCCATGCCGAGCACGGGATTGAGGGCATATCCATCACCACGCACGGGGCGACGGCGGCGCTGCTTGCCGGCGAACGGCTGGCCATGCCGGTGCTCGACTACGAGCATGACGGTCCGGACCAGTTGGGGGCGGACTATGCAGTCCTGCGGCCGGATTTTCTCGAAACGCTGTCCCCCGCCCTGCCCCTGGGGCTCAATCTCGGGGCGCAGATCTACTGGCAGAGCAGGGCGTTCGCATCGCGGTTTGCCGAGGTGACCGCCATCCTGACCTACCCGCAGTACTGGGCCTGGCGGTTGACCGGGGTGCTGGCCAGCGAAGTCACCTCGCTGGGGTGCCACACCGACCTCTGGTCACCAGAGGGTGGTGATTTTTCGAGCCTGGTGGACAAGCAGGATTGGCGCCGGCTGTTCCCAGCCATCAGACCCGCTGCCTCCGTCATCGGCGGTGTTCTGCCGGAAGTCGCGGCGCTTGCCGGCATTGCGCAGGGCACTCCCGTCGCCTGCGGCATCCACGATTCCAACGCCTCGCTGCTGCCCCACCTTGGTGCGCACGAGCCGCCCTTCACGATCATCTCCACCGGCACCTGGACCATTGCCATGACGGTGGGCGGCAGCACATCGGGTCTCGATCCCAAGCGCGACAGCCTTGCCAATGTTGATGCGTTCGGCCGCCCGGTCCCCACCGCCCGGTTCATGGGCGGGCGCGAATTCGACCAACTGGTGCCACAGATCGTCGAGCCAGCCCCCGCCGATGTCGCGCGGGTCATCGCGGACGATATCCAGGTCCTGCCCGGCATCATTCCAGGCGTCGGTCCCTTCCCGCATGGACCAGGGCGGTGGACGGTCGACCCGGCCTCGCTCACGCCGGCCGAGCGCACCGCGGCCGCATCGCTCTACCTGGCGCTCACCTCAGCGGCCTGCCTGAAGCTCTGCGGACTGGGGCGGGAGGTGATTCTCGAAGGCCCGCTTTCGCGCAACGCCCTCTATGGCGCGGCGTTGGCGGCGCTGACCAACGTCCCGGTGCTGGCCTCGGGCGACGCCACCGGGACCAGCCTGGGCGCCAGCCTGCTGTTTGGCGCCGGTCCGGTGCCGGCCGCCCCTGCCACCCACCGCACGGCTTTGGCGGACATGGGGTTTGCCCAATATGCCCGGCGCTGGAACGAGCGCTCCGCCTGACACATTGGTGCCTTGCAGGACTGTTCATTGCAGGCCAGCCTGACCACCCCTACGTCAGGCGCAACCGATGGAGGTCGAGATGGCGGCAGTCAGGCATCGCGTGGTCATCGTGGGCAGCGGGTTCGGCGGATTATCCGCGGCCCAGGCCCTCGCCAAGGCCGACGTCGACATCACCCTGATCGACCGGCGCAACCATCACCTGTTCCAACCGCTTCTCTACCAGGTCGCAACGGCTTCGCTGAGCACGTCGGAAATCGCCTGGCCCATCCGCCACATCCTTCGCAAACGGCGTGACGTCACGACGCTGCTGGCAACCGTCACCGGCATCGACAAGGACGAGCGCGCCGTCATCCTGGAGGATGGGGACCGCGTCCCCTATGACTGGCTCATCATCGCGACGGGAGCGCGCCACGCCTATTTCGGCCATGACGACTGGGAAAGCTTCGCACCGGGCCTCAAGACGCTGGAAGACGCCACCACGATCCGGCGCAAGCTGCTGCTAGCGTTCGAAGCAGCGGAGCGCGAAACCGATCCGGCCAGGCGGCAGGCCCTGCTCACCTTCGTCATCATCGGCGCCGGTCCGACGGGCGTCGAACTGGCCGGAGCCATCATCGAGCTGGCTAGGGTGACCTTGCGGGGCGAGTTCCGCAGCATCCAACCGATGGACACAAGGGTCGTGCTGATCGAGGGCGGGCAGCGGGTGCTGGCCAATTTCAAGCCCGAACTCTCCGGTTATGCACTCAAGTCGCTGCGCGACCTGGGGGTAACGGTTGAACTGGGCACGCCAGTGCGGAACGTCGACGCGGACGGGGTCGACTATGGCGACAAGCGCCTCGACGCCGCGACGATCCTGTGGGCCGCAGGCGTGCAGGCATCGCCCGCTGCTAAATGGTTGGGGGTGGAGCCCGACCGGGCGGGCCGCGTCAAGGTCGAGCCGGACCTGACGGTCCCTGGGCATCCGGAAATCTTCGTGGTGGGTGACACGGCGACGATCACCATGCCGGACGGCAAGCCGGTACCCGGGGTGGGCGACGGGGCAAAGCAGGGCGGCAAGCATGCCGCCCGCGTCATCCGGGCCCGCCTCGGGCGCTTCGGGCAGCCCATGCCCTTCCGCTACCGGCATGCGGGGGATCTCGCCACGATCGGCAAGCGGGCAGCGGTGATCGACTTCGGCTGGCTGCAGCTGAAGGGTTGGATGGCCTGGTGGGTGTGGGGCATCGCCCACATCTACTTCCTGATCGACACCAAGAACCGGCTGTTCGTCGCGCTGAGCTGGCTCTGGATCTATCTCAGCGGGCAGCGTAGCGCGCGACTCATCACCCAGGGCGCGGCGGAATCGCGGGCGCCTGCGCGCGAGATCAAGAGTCTGGCGAAGCAGGACTGATCAGCGCCCGGCAATGCCGTCCATGGCGATCGCCGCCTTGTGAAGCTTGCGCTCGCGCAGCCAGATGTAGAGCCCGCTGCCGATGACGATGGGGGCCCCGACATAGAGCCAGAAGTCAGGCGGCTGGTTGAACAGCAGCCAGCTTGCGGCGGCCATGAAGATGATCTGCAGGTAGGAAAACGGCGCCAGCACCGAAGCAGGGGCGAACCCAGTCGCCACTGTGAAAAGCTGGTGCCCCATGAAGCCGAAGAGGCCAACGGCGAAAAAGGCGACCCAGACCGACGGGTCGGCGGGCCAGACCCAGAAGGGCAAGGCCAGCGGCAGCACGATAACGGTCGCAAACAGGCCGACATAGAACTGCTGCGTCGCCGCGGAATCGCGTCCGGCCATCCGGCGCGTGAGGATGAAGTAGAAGGCCGTGAACACCGCCGCGGCCAGGCAGAGCAGGGATGCCGGGTGGAAGGCGTCAGTACCCGGCCGGACAATCACCAGAATGCCGATAAAGCCGACGAAGATTGCCGTCCAGCGACGCCAGCCGACCGACTCGCCCAGCATGGGCACGGATAGCGCGCACAGGATGAGTGGCATAGTGAAGGCTATCGCCCCGGTGACGGTGAGCGGGAGGTAGCGTACGGCGGCAAAGTTGCAGGTGGTGGCCCCCAACAGCATGGCAGCGCGCAGCGCCTGCGTGCGCAAGCTTGCGGTCCGGGCAAGGGACAACCCGCTACTGGGCCCATGAATCCCCAGCACAAGCGCGAGATGGACCGCATAGCGCAGAAGCACAATCTGCGCTGCCGGAATACCGCCCAACGCCAGCCATTTGGCCGAGCTGTCAATGCCGGTGAACATGAAATAGGCAACGAGCGCCAGCCCGATGCCCAGCAGGCGGCGCTCCTGCAGCGGGGCGAAGGGGGTCGTCATGGCAGGTCCGATAGTGGCGGCGGGATGATCGCAGGAACGACCCTAGCGATGGTGGATCGCCGGCGCGGTGTCAATGCGTCGACGATCAATCTTGTATGGTAGAGCACGAACAAGGCCTTCGACCGGCCGAATCCGGCTCCTAGAAGGTCTCGCGCAGGTTGCGGACACGCAGCGATTTCACCAGTTCGGCCGCGGAGGGCGTAGCGCCGTGGCGCGGCTGGAAGGTCAATTCGGTGTGGCGTCCCGGCAGCAGCGTGAAGGCGTTGTCGGAGAAATAGCCGGGCACGTCGACGGTGGCCGTTACGAACAGGGCGGGCTTGTCGGTGGCAAGGCTCAGGACGAGCCGCCCATCCACTTCGGACCAGGCCGCGGTGATCCTGGGCTCGGCCAGTTCGTAGGCCTTGTACGGCTTGGGGAAGTAGTCGTTCTCGCCCAGCAGTCGCCCGGCCGAGTCGCGCCAGGAAAAGAACAGGAACTCGTCGTCGGCCAGGCCCCCGTAGGGCAGAGTGACGATGGAAATCGCGCTGTCGGAGCCGATGGCCGAGTTGCCCGAGAAGACGACGCGGTCGCCGCCCCCAACCTTTGCGGCCCGGATTTCGAGCGAGATGCTCACAGGCCGTCCGGTGTCGTTGATGCCACGGAAGACGATGCTGGTGGGTGGTGCACCCTCCACCGGTGTGCCCCGCGAGTTGGTTGCCACTTCCTCATGCACGGGGACGGCAACTACGTTGATGGGCAGGAAGAACCGCTTTGCCATGTACTGCAGCAGCTTCCACTGCCCGCCATAGTCGAGACTGGACCAGGACGCCACCGGCCAGATGTCGTTGATCTGCCAGAAAAGCGTGCCCATGCAGCGCGGCTTGGTGGAGCGCCAGTATTCGATGGCGGTCTTGA
>CAMLOA010000226.1 GCA_946481445.1 uncultured Devosia sp.
TGAACAATATCTCCATCGGCCTTTGCATGATGGACGCCAAGGGGCGCCTGGTCATCTGCAACGAGCCCTATGCCCGCATCTACAACCTGCCCGAGCGGCTGATCACGCCGGGCAGCCAGCTCGAGGACATCCTGAGCCACCTGTTCGACATGGGCATGGAGGCCGGCGGCACCAAGGAAGAATACATCGCCTGGCGCCGCGAGGTCATCGCCCGCCGCGAATATGGCAAGAACATCCACGAGCTCAATGGCCGCACCATCATGATGCAGCACCATCCCATGAAGGATGGCGGCTGGGTGTCGACCCACGAGGACATTACCGAGCAGAAGCAGAACGAGGCCCGCATCCAGCATCTGGCGCGCCACGATGCGCTGACCGACCTGCCCAACCGCATCGAATTCCTCGAGCAGATGGCCAAGGCGGAAGCCAGCCTCAGCCGCGGGGAAATGGCGGCCGTGCTCTATATCGACCTCGACCATTTCAAGGCCGTCAACGACACGCTGGGCCATGCCGTGGGCGACGAGGTGATCAAGCAGGCCTCGGCGCGCCTGTGGGGCACGACGCGCGAAAGCGACGTGCTGGCCCGGCTGGGCGGCGACGAATTCGCCCTGCTCATGCGCCCCATTGCAAGCGTCGCCGACGCCGCCAAGGTCGCCGACCGCATCATCAAGTCCATCGGCACGCCCATGATGATCGGCGGCCAGCAGATCGAGATCGGCGCCAGCGTCGGCATCGCCATCGGCCCCACCGACGGGGTCAAGACCGATGCCCTGGTCAAGAATGCGGACCTGGCGCTCTACAAGGCCAAGTCCGAGGGGCGCTCGACCTACCACTTCTTCGAGACCGGCATGGACGCCCAGCTCCAGCAGCGCCGCTCCATCGAGGCCGGCCTGCGCCTGGCCCTGCAGCGCAACGAATTGCGGCTGGTGTTCCAGCCCCTGCTGGGGCTCGAGGAAAACCGCGTCACTTGCGTCGAGGCCCTGCTGCGCTGGGACCATGACGACCGCACCATCTCGCCGGCCGAATTCATCCCCATCGCCGAGGAAACCGGCCTCATCGTGCCGATCGGGGAATGGGTGCTGCGCGAAGCCTGCCAGACGGCGGCCACCTGGCCGGGCGCCGTGCGCGTGGCCGTCAACCTCTCCTCGATCCAGTTCAAGAACCGCGACCTGGTCGGGCTGGTCAAGTCGGCGCTGGCCGATGCCCGCCTCCCCGCCACCCGGCTTGAACTCGAAATCACCGAAAGCCTGCTCTTGGCCGAGAACGACACCACGCTCAAGGCGCTGCACGAATTGCGGGCCATGGGTGTGCGCATCTCCATGGACGATTTCGGCACCGGCTATTCCTCGCTGAGCTACCTGCGCAGCTTCCCCTTCGACAAGATCAAGATCGACCGCTCCTTCATGCGCGACCTGACCGACCGCAAGGACAGCCAGGCCATCATGCAGGCGGTGATCGGGCTGGGCAAAAGCCTGGGCATGACCACCACGACCGAAGGGGTCGAGACCGAGGAACAGCTCGCGCTCGTTCGCGCCCAGGGCGCCACCGAAGTCCAGGGCTTCCTGTTCTCCCCGCCTTTGCCCCCGGCCGCCCTCGCCAACCTGCTGCACTCCGACCACGCCAAGCTCCTGACCGGCGCCAAGAAGGCATCCTGAGCGGCGCGATTGCCGTCCGGCCCGCGCCGCGCCATGCTGGGCGCATGCAGCAGTCCCGCCTCTATGCCCAGCTCTGCGCCATGGCCCGTCGCGACGGCGCCAGCGCCCATGCCGCCGAGGATATCGTGCAGGAGGCCCTCCTGGCCGCCATCGAGGCCGGACGGCACGACCTGGCCGATCCCGAGGCGCGCCGCTGGCTTGCCGGCGTGGTGCGCAACAAGGGGCGCATGGCGCGCCGCAGCGCCGCCCGCCGCAGCCGCCGGGAAGCCGCGTGGCTCGCCGCCCGGCCGGAAACAGCCGCGCCACCGGCCGGCGCGCTACGGCCCGCCGACATGCTGGCCGGCCTGCCGCCCGCCCTGCGCAGCCTGGCCGCGCTGGTGCTGACCGGGCACAACCGCCGCGAAATTGCCTATCTGCTCGACCTGCCCGACACCGCCCTGCGCCAGCGGGTGACCGCGCTCAAGCGCGTCCTGGTCGCACGCGGACTCGCCGCGCCGGCCGAGCTCAGCGGGCTGGGCCTCGATCTTGCCTATGGCCGCATCCGCGATGCCCTCTTGCCCGCCCTGCTGCGGCATGGCGGGCAATTCGCCAGCCACGATCCGGACGGACATCTTTTCATCGTCGCCCGCTCACAAAGCCCGGGGCCGCGGCAATAGGGGATGCAATGCCACCAGAGGAGGGCTCCGCGCGAGCCGCTAGACAAATGAAGTTCAAGCTGAAAACCGCCAGCGTCGTCTATTATGTCGCCGACATCGCCCGCACCGAAAGGTTCTACACCCAGACCCTCGGCCTCCAGCTCACCCGCATGGAGGGCGCCGAGCCCTATTGGCTGCAGGGCACGCTCGAGGGCGGCCTCGACATCATCTTCTTCGAAATGGATGGGGTGCGCGGCAACACCCCGGCCCTGATCTTCACCGTCGACGAGGGCGGCATCGATGACATCGTCGCGGCCCTCGCCGAACAGGGCGTCAACATCGTCACCCCGGTCAGCGAGGCCCCCGGCGGCTGGAGCGCCGACTTTCTGGACCCCGATGGCTTTGGCCTGGGCCTCTGGCAGTCGGAGGAATTGCCGCGGACGCTGAAATAGCCGTCTCCGTCTCACCCACTGGGTCATTCCCGCGAAAGCGGGAACCTCGGTTTAGTCGGGCCGCTGAAGAACAGAGGTCCCCGCTTTCGCGGGGATGACCCGGTGGGCGGGTCGAGGGCAACGATCTGTCCGCCGCCTGAAGCTGGCGTTCTGGCCCCCGCATCCCACCCCTGCATCCCCTGCGCTTGTGGAAAACCCGGTTCTGCTGTAAGGCAGCGCGCAAATGCGCCATGCTCCGCTTTGTCGCGGGCCGGCGCCTGTTGTTTCCTGCATGGTTCAGCCGTTTGCCGCCGCCCTTCGCGGCCCAAGGCTCTGGGATCATGCCAACAAGGCCTGATCCACTGATGTCCCTGCGCAATATCGCCATCATCGCCCACGTTGACCACGGCAAGACCACGCTGATCGACGTGCTGCTCAAGCAATCCGGCTCCTTCCGCGAAAACGAACGCGTCGAAGAGCGCGCCATGGACAGCAACGATATCGAGCGCGAGCGCGGCATCACCATCCTGGCCAAGGTGACCTCGCTGCTCTGGAAGGATACCCGCATCAATATCGTGGACACGCCCGGCCACGCCGATTTCGGCGGCGAGGTCGAGCGCATTCTCTCGATGGTCGATGGCGTGGTGATCCTGGTGGACGCGGCCGAAGGCCCCATGCCGCAGACCAAGTTCGTGCTGTCCAAGGCCCTCGCCCAGGGCCTGCGGCCCATCGTGGCCATCAACAAGATCGACAAGGCCGACGAGCGGCACCTCGAAGTGCTCGAAGAGATCTTCGACCTCTTCATCGCCCTCGACGCCAGCCCCGAGCAGCTCGACTTCCCGGTGCTCTACGGCTCGGCCAAGCAGGGCTGGATGGCCATGGAGCCCGAAGGCCCCAAGAACGACCTCGGCCCGCTGCTCGACAAGGTCATCGAGCATGTGCCCGAACCCAAGGTGGAAGAGGGCGCCTTCCGCATGCTCGTCACCACCATCGAGCGCAACCCCTTCCTGGGCCGTATCCTCACCGGCCGCATCGCCTCGGGCACCGTCAAGGCCAATGACCCCATCCACACGCTCAGCCGCGATGGCAAGGAAGTGGAAAAGGGCCGCGTCTCCAAGGTCCTGGCCTTCCGCGGCCTCGAACGCACACCCATCGACGTGGGCCAGGCCGGCGACATCGTCGCCATTGCCGGTCTCGTGACCTCCACCGTGGCCGATACGCTCTGCGCCACCTCGGTGACCAAGCCCATCGAATCCAAGCCGATCGATCCGCCGACCCTCAGCGTCACCTTCCGCATCAATGACGGCCCGCTGGCCGGCCGCGAAGGCGACAAGGTGCAGTCCCGCGTCATCCGCGAGCGTCTGTTCCGCGAGGCCGAAGGCAATGTGGCCATCCGCGTCACGCCCGGCGACGACAATGACAGCTACGACGTGGCCGGCCGCGGCGAACTCCAGCTTGCCGTGCTGATCGAAAACATGCGCCGCGAAGGCTTCGAATTGACCATCGGCCGCCCCAAGGTCCTGTTCAAGGAAGAGAACGGCGAAAAGCTCGAGCCGATCGAGGAAGTCATCATCGACGTCGATGACGAGTTCACGGGCGCCGTGGTGCAGAAGCTGACCGAGCGCAAGGGTGAACTCACCGACATGCGCCCCTCCGGCGTCGGCCGCACCCGCATCCAGCTGCTGGTGCCCACGCGCTCGCTGATCGGCTACCAGCCCGAACTGCTCAGCGACACCCGCGGCACGGCCATCTTCAACCGCCTGTTCCACTCCTTCGTGCCGTTCAAGGGCGAGCTGCCCGGCCGCCGCACCGGCGTGCTGATCTCCAACGGCACCGGCCAGTCCGTGGCCTTTGCCCTGTGGAATCTGGAGGACCGTGGCCCGATCATGATCGATGCCGGCGTCGACATCTATGAAGGCATGATCATCGGCG
>CAMLOA010000227.1 GCA_946481445.1 uncultured Devosia sp.
TCCAACGACAGCCCGATCGTGCGCGCCCTGATCGACGCGGCCGAGGCCGGCAAGTCGGTGACCGCGCTGGTCGAGCTCAAGGCGCGCTTCGACGAGGAAGCCAATATCCGCTGGGCGCGCGACCTCGAGCGGGCAGGGGCGCAGGTCGTGTTCGGCTTCATCGAGCTCAAGACCCACGCCAAGCTCAGCCAGGTGGTGCGCCGCGAAAAAGGCAAGCTGGTCAGCTATTGCCACATCGGGACGGGCAACTATCACCCGATCACGGCCAAGATCTACACGGACCTCAGCTATTTCACCATCGACCCGGCGATCACGCGGGACGTGGCGCGCGTGTTCAACTTCATCACCGGTTACGCGCGCCCAACCGAACTGGAGACCATTGCGGTCTCGCCGGTCAACCTGCGCCAGACACTGCTCGACAACATTGCGCACGAAACCAGATTGGCGCGGGAGGGGCAGCCCGCATCGGTGCTGCTCAAGATGAACTCGCTGGTCGATCCGCAGGTGATCGACGCCCTCTACGATGCGAGCCAGGCCGGCGTGAAGGTGGACCTCATCGTGCGCGGCATCTGCTGCCTGCGGCCGGGCATTCCGGGCTTTTCGGACAAGATTCGGGTCAAATCGGTCGTGGGGCGGTTCCTCGAACACAGCCGCATCTACTGCTTCGGCAATGGTGAACCCATGCCGGGACCGCGCGCGAAGGTCTACATCTCGTCGGCAGACCTGATGGGCCGAAACCTCGACGGCCGGGTCGAGGTCATGGTACCGATACTCAACAAGACCGTGCACAAACAGATTGTCGACCGGATTCTGGTTGCCTATCAGCGCGACAACCAGCAGAGCTGGGAAGTGCTACCGGACGGTAGCTCGCATCGCATTCGTGTCGCGGACGGCGAGGAGCCCTTCAACGCGCACGATTATTTCATGACCAATCCGTCGCTGTCCGGACGCGGCAGTGCCGGCGGGGTCGAAGGTGACGAGGGCCTGGCTTGAACCAATTCTGGGGCGTCGACGCCGATCCGACGGCACAGGGCCGCATCAAGGGGGCGAAGCCGGTTGCCGTGCTGGACATCGGCTCCAATTCGGTTCGTCTCGTGGTCTATGAACGGCATGCCCGCGCGCTGACGCCCCTCTACAACGAAAAATCGGCCTGCGCGCTGGGGCGCGGCGTGGGACAGACCGGCCGTCTCGCGGATGCCAACGTGGCCCAGGCACTCAACGCCATCCAGCGCTTTGCGCTGGTGGCGCGGATGATGCGGGTGGGCAAGATCTACGTGCTCGCCACGTCTGCCGTCCGCGACGCGGCCAACCGGGCCGAGTTCGTTTCGGCGGTCGAAGCCCTCATGGACGCGCCGGTGCAGGTGCTGAGCGGTGAGGAGGAAGCGCATTTCGCCGCCCTCGGCGCGGTCGCCGGCATTCCAGACTTCACCGGCGTCGTGGGCGACCTTGGCGGCGGCAGCCTCGAACTGTCCAACATTGCCAGCCGGGCCGACACCGATGGGGAATCGTTCGAGATCGGCGTCATCCGCCTGCAGGATGACAGCAATGGCTCACCGGCAAAGGCGGCCGGCATTGTCCGCGACCGCCTGGCGCAGTCGCACCTGCCCAGGCTGGCAAAGGGGCAATCATTCGTCGCTATCGGCGGGACGTGGCGATCGCTGGCCAAGCTGCACCAGGTGGTGCGCGGCTACCCGCTGCACATGGTGCAGCATTACGAGGTCACCACCGACGATATGCTGCGCTTCTGCGGCGACATCGTTGGGGCGGGCTCGCTCAAGGCGTATCCGGGCTCCGAACATGTCAGCTCATCGCGCCGGGAACTGGTGCCATTCGGCGCTGCCGTGATGGCGGAAGTCCTGAAGGCAGGTCGGTTCGCAACAGTGGTGTTCTCGGCCCTGGGCGTGCGCGAGGGATATCTCTACGGCATGCTGGACAAGCGCGAGCAGGATATCGACCCGCTTATCCAGGGCGCGGAAGAACTGTCGGTGCTGCGATCCCGTTCGCCATCCCACGCCAATGACCTGATCGAGTTCACCGCTCAATTCCTGGCGGCATCGAAAACCCCGGAAACGGACGACCAATCGCGCCTGCGGGTCGTCGCCTGCCTGCTGGCCGATATCGGCTGGCGATCGCATCCCGACTACCGTGGTCCGCAAAGCGTGGATGCGGTGGCCTACAGTTCACTCACCGGCGTCGACCATGCCGGCCGCGCCTTTCTCGCCCAGACTATTGCCGTGCGCTATGACGGGCTCAAGAGCAAGGCCGCATCGGCCCTGGCGGCGCTGGGCACACCGGAGCAGACCGCCCGAGCCAGGCTCATCGGGGCCCTGTTTCGCGTGGCCTACCCCATGACGGCGGCCATGCCCGGCATCCTGCCGCGCATCCGCTTCGAAGTGTCGGGCAACACGCTCGCCCTCATACTGCCGTCGGACCTGGCCTTCCTCGACGGCGAGCATCTGCAGAACCGGCTGGACCAGTTCGCGGGCGTGGCCGGGTTCAAGAGCTCGCTGGTGCGGGTGGCGTAAGGCCTATTCGGCCGCTATCGCATCCTTGACCGCGAATTCGATGACACCCTTGCGGGTCGCGACCAGGCCGATCCGGCCATGCTTGATGTCCAGCGCCTTTTCGCCGAACAGCTTGCGGCGCCAGCCCTTGAGGGCCGGCACATCGGCCTCGTCGTCGAGCACGATCGCGTCGATGTCGTCGGAGGTGGCGATGATCCGCGCGGCCACGCCATGCTGTTCGGCCACAGACTTCAGCAGGACCCGCAGCAGGTCGCCCACCGCGCCCTTGGGCGAAGGGCCGCGATACCGCTCGGGCATGACCGGCAGCTCCGACTTAGTCAGAGCCTCCACCTGCTTGAGCAGTTCCATGATCTCGCCAGCAGCCGAACTGCGGCCGAAGCCGCGCGGCACGGCACGCAGTTTCTCGAACGCGTCTGCCGTGAGCGGGCGCTGCATGGCCAGTTCGAACAGCACGTCATCCTTGAGGATGCGGCTGCGCGGCTGATCGGTATCCTGGGCGCGCTTCTCGCGCCACGCGGCCAGCTTCTTGAGGGCAGCCAGGTCCCGCGGCCGGTTGATCTTCATCTTGAGCCGTTCCCAGGCCTGCTCAGGCTGGACGACATAGGTATCGATGCTGCGCAGAATGCCCAGTTCGTCCTCGACCCAATCCCAGCGCTTGGTGGCATTCACCTGCTTGCGGAGCTCGCGATAGATGTCGCGTAGGTGGGTGACGTCGGCTACGGCATAGAGGCGCTGCTTCTCGGACAAGGGGCGCGCGGACCAATCGGTGAAGCGGCTCGACTTGTCGAGCTCCACATTGGTTATGGAGCGAACCAGGTTGTCGTAAGACACACTGTCACCGAAGCCGCACACGCTGGCGGCAATCTGGGTATCGAATATGTTGACCGGCACATGCCCGGTAAGCTTGACGAAGATCTCGATATCCTGCCGAGCCGCATGGAACACCTTGGTGATGTTGGGATTGGCGAGCAGGGCGAAGAAGGGCGCAAGGTCCAGCCCGCCGGCCAGAGGGTCGATCAGTACCGCCTCGTCATCGGTCGCGGCCTGGATCAGGCAGAGCTTGGGCCAGTAGGTGGTTTCGCGCAGGAACTCAGTATCGACCGTGACAAAGTCGAATTTTGCAGCGCGCTCGCAGAAGTCAGCGAGCACGTCTGTGGAAACAATCAGGTCCATACCGGCGTCCGTCTCAAAATAGTCACTATTGTTACTAGCAGGGGCCGCCCCCCTGTTCCAGCCGCGATTTGTGGAGTGCTGAATGCGGCCGGGGCGCGCCGGCCCGGTTCAGGCTGGCGACGGTGCTTGTCCTTGACAAGCGTGTGGTCCCATGCGCTTTTCCCGCCCGAGATTCCGGCCTTTTATCAGAGCTTTCAAATGACCCTTCATCGCTACCGCTCGCACACCTGCGGCGCCCTGTCCGCCGAGCAGGCCGGGCAGACGGTCCGCCTCAGCGGTTGGGTGCATCGCGTCCGCGATCATGGCGGCCTGCTGTTCATCGACCTGCGCGACCACTATGGCATCACCCAGGCAGTGATCGATCCCGATTCCCCGGCCTTCAAGCTGGCCGAAACCGTTCGCTCCGAGTGGGTGCTGCGCATCGACGGGGAGGTGAAGCTGCGCGATGCCGCCGCCGTGAACCCGAACCTGGCGACCGGCCAGATCGAGGTGTTCATCCGCGAAATCGAGGTGCTGTCAGCCGCAAAGGAACTGCCCTTGCCGGTGTTCGGCGATCAGGAGTATCCCGAGGATGTCCGGCTCCGCTACCGCTTCCTCGACCTGCGCCGCGAAAAGCTCCACGCCAACCTGGTCAAGCGCACCAAGGTGATCGCGGCCATGCGAAACGGCATGACCGAGGCGGGATTCGCCGAATATTCGACGCCCATCCTTACAGCATCATCGCCCGAAGGTGCGCGCGACTTCCTCGTGCCCAGCCGCATTCATCCCGGCAAGTTCTTCGCGCTGCCGCAGGCGCCGCAGCAGTACAAGCAGCTGCTGATGGTGGCCGGGTTCGACCGCTACTTCCAGGTCGCGCCGTGCTTCCGCGACGAAGACCCGCGCGCCGACCGCCTGCCGGGCGAGTTCTACCAGCTCGACCTCGAGATGA
>CAMLOA010000228.1 GCA_946481445.1 uncultured Devosia sp.
CTGGATCGAAGCCGATATGGGCAATGCCGACTATTGGTATCGCCGTGCCGGCAAGCGCCGCGCCACGGCCAGCGTCGCCACCGAATGGGAACACATCGCGGCGGCGCTGAGCGAGGTGACCCGGCACTAGCCGGCCAGCGATGCCAGGATTGCCCGGACAAGCCGGGCAATCACCATGCGCAGGACCATCCGGCCGGGTCAGCGGTTGTCATACTCGCTGCGCACAAGTTCCAGGCCGCGCCGAGTGATGCGGTAGGGACCGCCGCCCTGTGACTTGATCGCCTTTTTGGCCCTGAGCTTGCGGAAGAGCAGGGGAGTCAGCCCGCTCACCAGCCAGCCGTCGCGGTTGAAGAACTCGAAATCGGCGATCTTGCCGCGCTGGTCCTTGATGACGGCGATACGGCCGCCCTGCGCGAGTGCATGCAGCACCCGCTGTTCGTCTCGAGAGATATCCATGAGAAATGTCTGATTGCCTGGCGGCGGGCACAGCCCGCGAACAAACATCGCCACCCGCCGGCATCACGCACGGCAGGCAGCCGGTTCATTCATGCCCCGTCGCGCGTTGGACGGGGCCTCAGGCGGTTTCAGACTGACTAGACATGACGAATGGATAATGCCGGCCACCACCCGGAGGCAAGCGGGGCGGTTGAAATCTCCGGCGCGGCGGTGCAAACCAGCAACAGCTGCAATTGACGAGACCTGCCGTGACCGCGATCAAGACGCCCGAGCAATGTGAGACCAAGGACGATGTCCGCGCCGAAATCGATCGGGTCGACCACGCCCTGCTGCAACTGTTCGCCGAGCGGCACCGCTACGTAACCCGCATGGCGCAGATCAAGACCGACCCGCACGAGGCTCGCGACCCGGCCCGAATCGAGGCGGTGATCGCCAAGGTGCGTGATCGCAGTTTGGCCCTTGATCTTGACGAGGATCAGGCCGAACTTGTGTGGCGGACCCTGATCGACTGGAACATCAACTACGAGAAGGGCATCATCGCGGCACGGCGCCGCGCTCCATAAGGGAGGCCCACATGGCAGGCATCAGTATTCGGAAGGCTGAACGGACTGATGCCAGGCGGCTGGCGGAGATCGCGTATCGCGCCTGGGAAAGCGGCATCTTTCCGCTGCTGACCGAACGCCCGGGCATGAAGGAATCCGAGCAGCGCCGCCTGGCCCAGGCCGTGGCCGAGACCCTGGGCCGCATCATCGTGGCCGAAGTCGACGGCGTCGTGGTGGCCTGGTGCTCGCGTTCGGCCCGGCGCGCCTATATCCCCTACCTGTTCGTGATGCCCGAGTTGCAGGGGCATGGCCTCGGTACCATGCTGCTGCAACGCATGGAGGCCATGCTGGAGCTCGAAGGCGCAAACCGCGTGCAGCTGGAAACGCCAGCCGACAATGTGCGGGCGGTGCGCTTCTACGAGAAGCAGGGCTACCGCATCCTGGCCCTGCGGCCGGACGGGCGGGCGGCGCACGAGCCGTTCATGAGCGTGCACCTGGAAAAGAAGCTGCGCCCCTATGAGGGGGAAATCGGGGACGACGATTAGCCTGTCGCGGGGCTACGCGCGGCAGCGTGTCCCGCCGGCTTGATCGGGGGCCTTTGCACCATGTTGATGGTGGCCCTCTGGTCGGGCCGCGGGAACGCAGAGTTTGCAGCGCGCATGGTGCAAAGCAATTGCATCCTGCGCCCCTACCAACTATGCGTTTGCTAACTTTGCCTTGCCTCCCAGGACCTTCAATTGACCCTCGTCGACACCCGCACCCCCGACAAGAAGCGCCTCATTTCCGGCTCCACCGGCGACTGGGAAGTGATCATCGGCATGGAGGTGCATGCCCAGGTGACCAGCGAGAGCAAGCTGTTCTCGGGGTCGTCGACCGCATTCGGCAACCCGCCCAACTCCAATGTGAGCTTCGTCGACGCGGCCATGCCCGGCATGCTGCCCACCATCAACGAAGAATGCGTCCGGCAGGCCGTGCGCACGGGGCTGGGCCTCAAGGCCCAGATCAACAAGCGCAGTGTTTTCGACCGCAAGAACTATTTCTATCCGGACTTGCCGCAGGGCTACCAGATTTCCCAGTTCAAGGACCCCATCGTGGGCGAGGGCAAGGTGCTGCTCGACGTGGACGGGGAGAGCATCGAGATCGGCATCGAGCGGCTGCACCTGGAGCAGGATGCCGGCAAGTCGATCCACGACCAGCACCCGAACATGAGCTTTGTCGACCTCAACCGCTCCGGCGTGGCGCTGATGGAAATCGTCAGCAAGCCCGACCTGCGCTCATCCGAGGAGGCCAAGGCCTACCTCTCCAAGCTGCGCACCATCCTGCGCTACCTGGGCACGTGCGACGGCAATATGGAGCAGGGCTCCATGCGGGCCGACGTCAACGTCTCGGTCCGCCGTCCGGGCGAAGGCTTCGGCACGCGCTGCGAGATCAAGAACGTCAACTCGGTGCGCTTTGCCGGGCAGGCTATCGAATACGAGGCGCGCCGGCAGATCGACATCCTCGAAGATGGCGGCAGCATCGACCAGGAAACCCGGCTCTACGACCCCAAGACCGGCGAGACTCGCTCGATGCGCTCCAAGGAAGAGGCGCATGACTATCGCTACTTCCCCGACCCGGACCTGCTGCCGCTCGAATTCGACGATGCCTTCATCGCCGACCTGTCGCAGCACCTGCCCGAACTGCCCGATGAGAAAACTGCGCGCTTCATCGCCGACTATGGCGTGACCGCCTATGACGCCATGGTGCTGACGCTCGATCGCGAGACAGCCGACTATTACGAGGCCTGCGTGGCCTTCGGCGGGACCAAGCGGGACGGCAAGGCCGTGGCCAACCTGCTCAATGCGGACGTGGCTGCCTTTGCCAACAGCCAGGGCCTGGCGGTGTGGGAGACTCACCTCAAGCCCGGCCAGATCGCGGGTATCGTGGACCTGGTTGCCGCCGGGACGATCTCGTCCAAGGGCGCCAAGGACCTGCTGCAGGTCATCATCGGCGAGGAACCCGAGGGTGAGCCGGCCGAGATCGTCGAGCGCCGCGGCATGAAGCAGGTGACCGACATGGGCGCGATCGAGAAGATCGTCGACGAGATCATCGCCGCCAATCCGGACCAGGTGGCCAAGGTGCTGGCCAAGCCGACCATGATCGGCTGGTTCGTCGGCCAGGCCATGAAGGCCTCCGGCGGCAAGGCCAACCCGCAGGCGCTCAATGAGCTGATGAAGAAGAAGCTCGGGATCGAATAGGACGTTCAAAGATGGCCGTCATGAGTGTCAAGCTGCGCAGCATTACCGACACCCAGGCGGCCATAGGCTGGGCGGGCGGGCACAGCGTCGTCATCGACCGACCTGAAGGGCGCGCAGGCGGCATGGGACTGGGGTTCAATGGCGGTCAGATGATCGCGCTGGCGATCGGCGGTTGCTTCTGCAACGACCTTCGCTATGTAGCCGAAACCATGGATGTCGCCATCGCAGCAATTGCGGTCGACGTTGACATCGAGCTTGATGGCACGCCCGCACGTATAGTGCGTGCCACATTGCGCGTGTCGGTCGAGGGCGATGGGGACCTCGACGCGTTGCTGGCCAAGGCGGATTCGGACTCCACCGTGGGCAACTCCGTGCGGAACGGTTTCCCCGTCACGATCGTCAAACAATAGTCTCAGGGATTGGGATCGTTTCCCGGCTCGGGCGGCAGTTCGGGCTGGGTGCCGGGCTGTGGCTCTTCGAGCGGCGTGGGGACGGGGAATTCGCGCGGCATCGGGGGAACGGGGTCCACCGGCTGCGGTTGGGGCGGCTCGGGCTGCGGCACGATCTCGTCGGGGGCAACCGGGTCGATTTCTGGCTTCTGCGTGGTCATGGGAACCTCCGCAACTCCAACGGAGCGGATGGTCCGGAGGTTCCGCGCCGGTTACGCCGGCGCGCGCCGCCAGACATGCCGGATGCGGCCATCGATGAACAGCAGGCCGAAGAAAATGACGAACATGCCCAGGATCTGGATGGGCAGGATGGTTTCGCCCAGCACGGTGACGCCGATGATCAGCGCCGAAATCGGGGCGATGAAGGTGGTGGTGGCGAAGTTGGTGGCGCCGACGCGCGGCAGAATGCGGTACATGATCTGGAAGGTGAAGGCCGTCGAGAGCAGGCCAATGGCCAAGGCCGCGCCCCAGGTTTCGGCGCGGGTGATGACCGGCATGCCTTCGGCGAAAAAGGCAACCGGGACGGCAACGATGGCGGCGCCGGTCAGAGCGATGGAGGCGAAGGCCGTCGGCTCGATATGCTTGTAGCTGCGGGTGATGTTGAGGGTGATCGCATAGCACAGGGTAGCGCCCAGGCAGGCCGCCACGGCCCAGAGCTGGGAGGTACCACCAGCGGAGAGGGCAGGCGACACCAGGATGGCGGCCCCAGCAAAGCCGATGGCAACCCCGGCGAACTTGGTGGGGGTGGCCTTTTCGCCACCGATCCAGAAATGGGAGATGATGGCCGTCATCATCGGCGTCAGCGCGTTGATGATGGCGGCAATGCCGCTGGCCAGATGCGCCTGGGCCAGGGGGAAGAGCGCGAAGGGGATGGCATAGGCCAGTATGCCCAGCGCCCCCAGCTGCAGCCACAGCCGCGGGTCACGCGGGATCG
>CAMLOA010000229.1 GCA_946481445.1 uncultured Devosia sp.
GCGTGCTGTGCCAGGCCGGCGCCACGCCCAGGTACAGCCTTTGTGCCAGGAGCCGCGCCACCGCGTCGCCCTGGCCGGCAAGGCTGGCCCGGTCCCCCACGGGCCCGCCCAGCTGCACCACCAGCAGCGATCGCCGTGCCTGCGCCAGGCCCTGTAGATACCGCACCAGCGGCTCACCCCAGGTCCGCAGTTTCTCGCCGACGGTGGACGGCAGCGCCGCCTGCATCCGCGTATGCGCCATCAGCGCCTGCCCGCCATGCGCCGCCGCCATGGCCTCCAACTGCCTCTGCAGCGCCACGATCCGAGCCTCGAGCAGGGGGATGATCCGGGCCAGCGCCAGCATCAGCGCCGTATCGATGGCATCCTGGCTGGTCGCCCCCAGATGCAGCGCCCCCTTGTGCGGATCGGGGACCCCCGCCCGCAATTGCTGCACCAGTTCGGGCACCACCACGCCATCGCGGGCCATCCCGGCGCGCAGGCCATCCCAATCGGGCGCGAACCCGTCAATAGCAGCCGCCACCGCCGACGCCGCATCGGCCCCGATCAGCCCGGCATCGGCCTCCGCCGCCGCCAGCGCCCGCTCGAAGGCCAATAGGCCATCGAGCTGTGCCGCGTCGCTCAGCAGGGCTTCGATTTCCGGATCGCCCGCGAGCGCAGAAAGTAACGTCATGCCTGGCCCGATGCTCCCAAGACCTCATGGTGAGCCTGTCAAACCACGCGGGTTGCAGGCACCGGTTTCACATGTCGAAGAACACCGTCTCCCGCTCGCCCTGCAAGTGGATATCGAGCACATAGTTGGGCACCGGCCCCGCCTCGCGCCGCGCGATCAGCGTGTCGCGCCGGAACGGGGGCACCTTGCCCAGCACCCAGTCCGCCGCATTGGCCTCTGCCTCGTCGGCAAAATAGATCCGCGTCTGCAGCCCGATATTGATGCCGCGCGCCACGACCCACAGGGCCACATGCGGCGCCATCAGTTTGCCGTCCGGCCCCGGCACCCGACCCGGCTTGATGGTCTCGAAGCGGAACTCGCCCTCGGCGCTCAGGGGCTGCCGCCCCCAGCCTGTAAAGGCCGGCGTCGCGTTGGAGCCGGGCGCCATCGGCGCGACGAAGCTGCCGCTGGCATCGGCCTGCCACAGCTCCACAACGGCATCCGACACCGGCTGGCCCGCACCGTCGATCACCCTCCCGGTGATAAGGATGCGCTCGCCGGCGGTGTCGGGGGTGAGCATGGTCGCCCCCAGATCCGCGTCATAGACGCCGGTGATCTCGCAGAAATTCGGCGTCATGCCGATATGCACATAAGGGCCGGCCGTCTGCGACGGCGTTTCCTTCAGAATCGGGACAGGGTGCAGCATCAGTTCCCCTCCAGCTTGTTCTCGAACATGGTCGATCGCCGCCCGCGCAGCACGATGTCGAAGCGATAGGCCAGCGCATCCATCGGCGTCGTATTGTGGCGATCCAGTCGCGCGATCAACTGGTCGATCGCCTTCTTGTCGGCGATGGAGCCCACGATCGGGCACTGCCAGATCATCGGGTCGCCCTCGAAATACATCTGCGTAATGAGCCTTTGCGCAAAGGCGTGTCCGAAGATCGAGAAGTGGATATGCGCCGGCCGCCAGTCATTGCCGCCATTGGGCCAGGGGTAGGCCCCCGGCTTGATCGTGCGGAAGGAATAGAAGCCGTTCTCGTCCGTCAGGGCCCGGCCGCAACCACCGAAATTGGGGTCGAGTGGCGCCAGATAGCCTTCCTTCTTGTGGCGGTAGCGCCCGCCGGCATTGGCCTGCCAGAACTCCACCAGCGTATTGGGCACTGGCCGCGCATTCTCGTCGAGCACCTGCCCATAGACGATCATGCGCTGGCCGATCGCCTCGGTTCCGTCCTGGCTGTAGTTGCGGATCAGGTCATTGTCGAGCGGGTTGAACCGCGAATGCCCGAAGGTCGGCCCGGTGGTCTCCGACGCCGTCTGCCCAAGCGACAGCAGCGCATGGCGCGGGGCCCGGAAGGTCGAGCTCTTGTAGCCCGGCGTATTGGCGGGCGGATGCCAGTCCCGGTCGCGCTGGAAAAGCACGCCGTCGGCGCCCGGCAGGATGATGCCGCTCATTGTCCGTTACCCCGCTTGTTCAGTTCTTCCTTGGCCGTCTTGAATGCGCTGTTGGCCGCCGGCACGCCGGCATAGACCGCCACATGCAGCAGCGCTTCCTTGATATCGTCGGGCGTGCAGCCCGTATTGACCGTGGCCCGCACATGCATGGCCAGTTCCTCATCATGCCCCAGCGCAGCAAGCAATGCGATGGTCACCAGCGATCGCTCGCGCTTGCTCAATCCGGGCCGCGACCATACCGAGCCCCACGCCCCTTCGGTGATGAAAGTCTGGAAGTCCTCGTCGAACGGCGTCTTGCGCGCGGTGGCGCCATCGACATGCTGGTCCCCCAGCACGGAGCGGCGCGTTGCCATCCCCCGGTCGAACAATGTGGTTTCAGGCATGGCCAACCTCTTTCAGGAAGCGAGACATCAGGCCGGCAAGCGCCTGCGGGTCCTCGATGGATGGAATATGGCCGACCCCTTCGATGGATTCGAAACGGGCCTTGGCAATGCGATTGGCCAGGTCACGCACCAGCGCCGGTGGCGTGGATTGGTCGTCCGATCCGGACACCACCAGCGTGGGCACCTCGATCAGCCGCACGGCCTCCCGCAGGTCCGCGTCGCGCAGCGTCGCGCAGGTTGCCGCATAGCCCGGGGCAGGCATGCGCTCGAACATCAGCCGCCAGCCCGCCAACTCGTCTGGCCGTTCCGACCGGTAGCGCGGCGAGAACCAGCGCTCCATCACCGCCTCGGCAATGCTGCGCAGTCCGCCTTCGCCCAGCACGGCGGCGATCCGGGCATTCCACATGGCCGCGTCGCCCACCTTGGGCGCCGTGTCGCACAGGATCAGCCCGGTCAGCCGCCGGGGATGCCGCAGGGCGAAACCCTGCCCGATCAGCCCGCCCACCGACACCCCGGCCAGGGCCAGGCGGTCGACACCCAAATGGTCGAGCAGGCCGGCCAGGTCGTCGACATGGTCGTCCAGCTCATATTCCCCGGGCGGGCAGTCACTCAGCCCATGGCCGCGCTTGTCATAGGAGATGATGCGGTACCGATCCGCAAGGCGCGCGATGACGTCATCCCAGATGCGCGCATCCGTGCCCAGGGAATTGGCAAGCGCCAGCACCGGCGCATCCACCCGCCCCGCAACGCGGTAGTGCAGCAGCACGCCGTTGATACGGGCAAAGGCCATCGTCTCCCCTTGCCGGTTCGCAGCCCGGCCTCTTGGTCATGCCTCGATCTAAAGCCGCAACGGCTCGCAGGTAAAATGATTTGTTCGCGCCGGTACATAACCCCTATATTATGCGTACAGCCACTTTGCCCGCAGTTTCGGCCAGACGTCGCCGCTTTCATAACCGGAGCCTTGAATGGCCAAGCGCATTATCGATCCGCGCATCAAGCTGCGCCACCTCACATGCTTCCTCGAAGTCGCCCGCCTCAAGAGCGTGGTCAACGCCGCCGATGCCCTCAACATCAGCCAGCCCGCCGCTTCCAAGACCATCCAGGAGTTGGAGGACATCCTCGGTGCGCCGCTCTTCGATCGCAGCCGGCGCAACCTGTTCCTCACCCCCTTCGGTGAAGTGTTCTACCGCTATGCCGGCACGAGCCTGGCGGCCCTGCGGCAGGGCATCGATGCCGTCTCGGGCACGCACCATGCCAGTATCGTCAAGGTCGGCGCGCTGCCCACTGTGTCGGCCCGCATCCTGCCCCGGGCCGTCGAGGCCTTCACTGCGCAGGGCCAGTCCGCGCATGCGCGGATCATCACCGGACCCAACGGCTACCTCCTGTCCCTGCTGCGCACCGGCGACGTCGATCTCGTCATCGGTCGCATGGCCGATCCGGAGGCCATGCTGGGCTTTTCGTTCGAGCATCTCTATTCCGAGCGGGTCGTCATGGTGGTGCGGCCCGGCCATCCGCTGCTGCGCGAACGGGCTTTCAACCTAGGCATGATCGAGGCCTACCAGACGCTGACGCCAACGCCCGATTCGGTCATCCGGCGTCTCGTCGATCGCATGCTTCTGGCCAATGGCGTGACCCACCTGCGCGACGAGGTGGAAACCGTCTCCAATGCCTTTGGCCGCTCCTATGTCCGCCAGACTGATGCCGTCTGGCTGATTTCCGAGGGCGTCGTCGCCGAGGATGTGGCCGATGGCCAGCTTGCCCTGCTGCCGGTGGACACTGCCGAGACCACCGGCCCGGTCGGGCTCACCACCCGCACCGATACGACGCTCGACCTCGCCGCTCTGGCCTTCATCCAGGCCGTCCGTGACGTCGCCGCGGGCTTGCGCTAGCCGCCTTCGCAATGCCGCGGGTCCGGCATCAGGCGCCCCACCCACACGGAGTCATCCCGGCGAAGGCCGGGATCCATATCCGCATATCACCCCAGCCGCTGCCCAGTCGGCAATCGCCGGACCTGGATTCCGGCCTTCGCCGGAATGACATCGTGACCTGGAACAAACAGGGATAGAGGCCACAGGAGCTTCAGTCGACACCCTCCCCCTTGTGGGGAGGGATCAAGGGTGGGGGTGGTTTGGC
>CAMLOA010000230.1 GCA_946481445.1 uncultured Devosia sp.
TGCTCGGGGAGAATGGCGCGGGCAAGTCGACGCTGGTCAAGTCCATCATGGGCTTCTATTCGGCCGACAAGGGCCAGGTCCTGCTCGACGGTCGGGAAGTCACCATTCGCTCACCCCGCGATGCCCGCGCCCACGGCATTGGCATGGTCTACCAGCACTTCACGCTCGTGCCCTGCCTGACGGCTGCTGAAAACCTCGTCATCTCCCGCGCCGACACACCGTCGGTCATCGACTGGCGCAAGGAGAAGAAGGCGCTGGTCACGTTCATGGAAACTATGCCCTTCAAGGTGCCGCTCGACGCCCAGGTTTCTTCCCTTTCCGCCGGCGAAAAGCAGAAGCTCGAAATCCTCAAGCTCCTCTACCTCGACCAGCGCTTCATGATTCTCGACGAACCCACCTCCGTGCTGACCCCGGGCGAGGCGGACGAAGTGCTGGGGCTGCTGGGCGACATGGCCGCCCGCAAGGAGATCACCGTCCTGATGATCTCCCACAAGTTTCGCGAGGTGAAAGCCTTCTGCGATGGCTTTACCGTGCTGCGGCGCGGCAGATTCACCGGCTCCGGCGACGCACAGACAACGACCGTCGCCGAAATGAGCCAGATGATGATCGGCGACACCGAGATCCGCGAGCGCGCTACCCGCCGCCAGCACAATGACAGGGTCGAAATGCTCGAACTGGCGGGCCTGTTCGCCGAGGACGCCGAGGGCGGCAACGCCATCGAGGCGGTCAACCTGAAGGTCCATGCCGGCGAGATCGTCGGCATTGCGGGCGTGTCGGGCAACGGCCAGTCGGCTCTTGTCGAAACCCTGGCCGGGCAGCGCCCGCTCAGCGATGGCGCCATCCGCATTCGCGGCCAGAACTTCTTCCCGCGGCGGGGTCATTTCGATCGCTACAAGGTCTTCGGCCTGCCCGAGGAACCGCTCAAGAATGCAACCGTACCGCGCATGAGCGTGGCCGAAAACATCGCCTTCCGTTCGTTCGACAAACCCCCGGTGGCAAAACTGGGCTGGTGGATGTCTCCTGCTCCGCTGCGCAGCAAGGCGGAGGACCTGATCGCTCGCTACCGGGTGAAAACGACCTCCCCCGATGCTCCGATCGAGACCCTTTCCGGCGGCAATGTGCAACGCGCCGTGCTCGCCCGCGAGCTCTCGGGCGATGTCGATGTGCTGATCGTCGCCAATCCCTGTTTTGGCCTCGACTTTGCGTCTGTTTCCGAAATCCGCAGCCAGATCATGGAACAGCGCAATCGCGGCGCGGCGGTCCTCCTCGTGTCGGAAGACCTCGACGAAATCCTCGAACTGGCGGACCGCGTCGCGGTGATGAGCGGTGGCACAATCACCTATGTCAGCCGGATCGAAGACACCGACCGCAACACCATCGGCCAGCATATGGCGGGGCATTGATGGCCATCTCCGTTCCTGCCCGTCCATACCCATTTCAACTAGACCCGGCGCGAACTGCCCTGGTCGTCATCGACATGCAGCGCGATTTCATCGAGCCCGGTGGTTTTGGCGCCTCGCTCGGTAACGATGTTTCCCTGCTCGAAGCCATTATCCCAACGACGGCCAATCTTATCGCGCTGTTCCGCCGCCAGGGCTGGCCCATCGTCCACACCCGCGAGGCGCACCGCCCCGACCTCTCCGATTGCCCGCCCGCCAAGATCGCGCGCGGCAAACCCGGGCTGCGCATCGGCGACATGGGCGCCATGGGGCGCATCCTTGTTGCGGGTGAACCGGGCAACCAGATCGTCGATGCCCTGGCGCCCCAAGATGGCGAGATCGTCATCGACAAGCCGGGCAAGGGCATGTTCTGGGCCACCGGCATCCATGAGCGCCTGGAGGCGCTCGGCATCACTCATCTGGTCTTTGCCGGTGTCACTACGGAAGTGTGCGTCCAGACGTCCATGCGGGAGGCAAATGATCGGGGTTATGACTGCCTGCTGGTCGAAGACGCGACAGAAAGCTACTTCCCCCAGTTCAAGGCCGCCGTCATCGAGATGATCGTTGCCCAGGGTGGGATTGTCGGCTGGGCAACGCCCTTTGCCAGCCTTGAGCAGGCCGTACTGGACGGGCAATCGGCATGATCTTCAATGCCCCCGAGGTTATCGCCGAGGTTCGCTCCGCCTTCGACGCCTATGAGGCGGCACTTCTGCGCAATGATACCGCGACGCTCGACGCCTTCTTCCTGCATAGACCGGACATTGTCCGCTACGGTGTCGCCGATGTGCAGTACGGCATCGACGAAGTCCGGACCTTCCGAGCGGCCCAGTCACCCTTTGACCGGACACTCGACCGATTGGTGATCGTCGCCTTCGGTCCCGATGTTGCCGTAGCGTCCACCATGTTCTATCGAGACGACTTCCCCGGCCAGGTCGGGCGGCAACAACAGACCTGGATCCGCACCGACACCGGCTGGAAGGTCGGCGCTGCCCACGTCAGCATGATGCCGGCCCCGTGACGTAGACGAGAGCAACGAGTGCTGCAGCGTTCACCCCGCACATCGGCCGAGCAGATCCGGCAGGCCCTTGCGACCCGCATCATCACTGGTGATCTCGCCCCGGGTACGCCCTTGGACGAGCAGGGCCTGGCCGCCGAGTTTTCCGTGTCGCGCACGCCCATCCGCGAGGCCCTGCGCCTGCTGCGCGCCAGTGGCCTCGTCGAGCAGCGCCCGCATTCCAGCGCCGTCGTTGCCAAGCCCGACGCGGCGACGCTGGCCGGCATGTTCGAGGTCATGGCCTATCTTGAAGCTCTCTGTGCGGGGCTGTCAGCGGTGACGATGAGCGTTGGCGAGCGCCAGGCTTTGAGTGCCCACCACTCGGCCATGGCCGCCATGGTCCGGGATGGAGATGCGCAGGCCTATGTGGAGGCCAATGAGCGCTTCCACTCCATGATCTATCAAGGCGCACACAACGGCTACCTGCTGGAGTTGACCAGCGCCACCCGCCAGCGCCTTCAGCCTTTCCGTCGCGCCCAGTTTGAGACGCTGGGTCGTCTTGGACAATCGCACGAAGAGCATTCCAGGGTCGTCGCGGCGATCTTGTGCGGTGATCGTTCCGGGGCTGAAATGTCGATGCGATCACACATAACGACTGTGGAACACGCCTATCAGCGGCTGGCCGAAGGGTAGCCGGAGCCGCCTGATTGCCGGCCAGGCGAACGGGCTCCACTGGCCGCGTTGCCCGCCCCCGTCAATCGGTCAGGGTCGGCCAACGAAGCGGCGTTCCCCTTGATTGTGCGGCGACGACCACGCCCACCGGGAACCAGCTTGAACGCGCCACCGTTGCCGCGGTCCATAGTCTGGACCTTCCTCCATGCCCTTTCTCTTCGGACCCTGCCTCCACGACACTGTCACTCAATTCCGTCTCTGGGCGCCCAGCGCGACGAACATGGAGCTGGTCATCAGGGGGCGCGACCCGGTGGCGATGGAACGTGACGAGACGGGCTTCTGGTCGGCACGACTGGAGCATTGCGGTCCGGGCACGCGCTATCGGTTTCGTGCTGGCAACACCTCTTTTCCCGACCCTGCATCGCGCCAGCAAGAAGGGGGAACATCGGGCTGGAGCATTGTCTGCCCGCCGCTCCGACCCAGCGGGCGGACAGAACCACTGCGTCCCTGGCACGAAACCATAATCTGCGAAGTGCATGTGGGCACAGCATCGCCCGAGGGGACCTTTGCAGGGCTTGCCAACCGTCTCGAACATTTCCGGGATGCCGGGTTCACCGCACTCGAGATCATGCCCGTCAATGCCTTCCCCGGCCAACGCAACTGGGGGTATGACGGCACCCTGATTTTCGCACCTGCAGAGGCCTATGGAAGCCGGGAGGACCTGCGGCGCCTGGTCGACCGGGCGCATGAACTCGGGCTCTGCCTCGTCCTCGACGTGGTCTACAACCATTTCGGCCAGTTCGACAATTTCATCGAGACCTACGCGCCCGAATGGTTCGACGACGAGATTGAGACGCCCTGGGGCAAGGGCATTGATTTCACCCAGGAAACGGTGCGCCAGTTCTACTATGAGAACGCCCGCATGTGGCTCACCGAGTTCGACTTCGATGGCCTGCGCTTCGATGCGATCCACGAGATCCAGACCGAAGCGCGCGATATGTTCCTTGGCGATCTCGCCAAGTCAGCCCGCAGCGCGAAAGGCGACGCCAAGCTCATCATCGAGAACATGGACAATATCGCCTCGTGGCTGGAGCGGGACCCAGCCAACCAGTCCAGGAATTTCACGGCACAGTGGAATGACGACATCCACCATGTGCTGCATTACCTCGTGACCGGAGAAGAAAAGCAGGGCTATCAAGAAGCCGATCGCGACCCCATTGCCGATCTTGAAAAGGGGTTGGCCGATGGGTTTGTGCATGATGGCGAGGCCGAGGGCGAGAGCGACGGCACCACGCGCGGCGAACCGGCTAGCCGCCTGCCGCCCGATGCCTTCGTTTCATATGTGCAGAACCACGACCAGATCGGCAATCGCGCCGACAGCAAGCGCCTCCCGGATCGGGTGAGTGCCGACAAGCTCGACTTCCTGCATTTCGTGACGATGCTCGCGCCCCAGGTGCCGCTCTTCTTTATGGGCGAGGAGGCCCACCTGCGGACGCGCTTCCCATTCT
>CAMLOA010000231.1 GCA_946481445.1 uncultured Devosia sp.
GCAATGCGGGCGCGGCTGTCGTCGGACAGGCCGATATCAATCTTGACTGCGTCCATCGTCAACTCCTTTCGGTTGTTTGCTTGCCGGACGATTATTTCATGATTCCAAGAATGCTGCTGTAGTCGTCGGTCCAAGGCCGCACGTCCGGTGCAGGCGGAAGCTCGTGCAGGCTGGCAAAGCGCGCCAGTTGGTCGCGCTGGCCGACCAGCACCCAGTTGGATGCCTTCAGGCCGCGCGCTTCGTCCGAGCCGGTGGCGGAAAGGAAAGCCGTTCGGTGGAAAGCCTCGGCAGCCTGCTGCACGATGGGGATCAGGTCCAGGTAGCGGTTGGAGACGTGAACCGCCAGCACGCCGTCCGGCTTCAGTTGCCGGAAGTAGATGGCGAATGCCTCGCGCGTCAGCAGGTGCACCGGTACCGCGTCGCCCGAAAAGGCATCGACGGCCAATACGTCGAACTGCTGCGGAGCCTCGGCCTCCATGACGAGTCGGGCGTCGCCCAGCGCGATTTCCTTGCGCGCTGGACAGTCGCGCAGGAAGGTGAAGTGCTCGGCGGCGAACTGCTTCACCAGCGGGTTGATTTCGTAGAAGCGGTACACGTCGCCAGGCCGGCAGTATGCCGCCATGGTGCCGAGGCCCAGTCCGATGATGCCGACGTGCTGGGGAGACGCGTGCTGGCTGGCCGCGATGGCGATGCCGGCCCCGCCCTTGTTGCCGAAATAGGTGGTGGGCCAGCGCCGCCGCGAGGGTTCCAGCAGTTGCCTTCCGTGGATGATGACGCCGTGCGTCAGCTGTCGTGCCCGGGTTTCACCGCTGCCCGTTTCCTTGACTTTGACTGTGCCGTAGAAATTGCGGGCCCTGATGGTCGGCGTGGATGGCCAGAGTGCATTGGCAGCCCACATGACGCCGAGCAGGGTGGTGCAGAGAACGGTTCCCTTGATGAGACCGGCGCGTGGGGCGCCTTGCGCTGGTCCGCGCAAGCATGCGGCGCCTACGACGCAGACCGCGGCAATGCAGGACAGGGCCAGTTCGTAATCGTCATTGAAGATGCGCGGGGCGACCAGGCCGGTGAAGATACCGCCGGCCGCGCCGCCCAGGGCGATCATCAGGTAAAAGGCCGTCAGTTGGGCGGGTGGCGGCTTCAGGCGCGCCAGCTCGCCGTGGCAAGCCATGCAGTAGACGAAGACCGCCAGGCAGAACAGGAGCGTTGGCCAGGCAATCCCCGCAGGCAGCAGGCTTGGATAGGTGCTGCACGCGACCAGGATGGGTGTCAGCACGGCCATCAGCGGCAGGAAGATTCCTCGTCGGTACCAGCGCGCGCTGTCGAAACAGAGGATGTAGGTCAGCAGGTAGATGACCAGCGGCAGTACCCACAGCAATGGTACGGGGGCGATGTTCGCGGTGAGGTGGCCGGTGGCCGACATCAGCACGACTGTCGGCACGGCGGCCAGTGCGCACCAGAGCAGGCTGTCGCTCAGCGTCGGCCGGGGCGATACCGCGATGTCGTCCGTGGCGGGCGCAGCGGTGCGGGCGCGCTGGCTTAGCGCCAGGGTCGCGCAAAATAAGGCGAATAGCGCAAACCCGCCCGACCAGAAGGCCGACATTTCCTTTAAGGTAAAGCGTGGCTCGAACAGCAGGGGGTAGCTCAGCAGGCCCAGCAGCGAGGCGAAATTCGACAACGCAAACAGGCGGTAGGGCACGCTGCCCGGGCGTTCGCGTGCGAACCAGTGCTGAACCAGCGGTCCCGTGGTGGAAAGCAGGAAGTACGGCAGTCCGATGGTCGCGGCGAGCAAGCCCAACAGCAATAGCGCCGGATCGTCGCCCGCCGATGGCTTCCATCCCTGGTCCGGAATGATGGGCAGCAGCAAGGCCGCCGCCAGCAGCAGGCCAGCGTGGAGCCAGGCTTGCCGGCGCGGCGCCAAGTGGCGGCTGGTCAGGTGCGCGTAGAGGTAGTCGAGCAGCAGCGTGAGCTGGAAGAACAGCATGCACACCGTCCACGCCGCCGCCGAGCCGCCAAACCATGGCAGCACCATTTTTCCAATGATGGGTTGGACCTGGAATAAGAGGAAGGCACTGAGGGCGATCGTTCCGGCGTAAAGGATGAGCATGCGGCATATTAACTCGCAAACTTCGCCGTATTTCGCGGCCGTCGCCGAAAACCAACGTCTTCAGCCCAGTGCCAGGCCGGCGGCCAGGGTCAGCATGATGGCGCCGGTCAGCCCTTCGATGCATTTCCACGCCAACGGTCGGCCGAAGACGCCCGCCAGGCGGGTGGCGCCAAAGCCGAGGGCGGTGAACCACAGCAGGGATGCGGTCATCGCACCCGCCGAAAACCCCATGCGCTGGCCATCCGGGTAACTGCCGCCGACCGAACAGAGCAGTACAACCGTGTCGAGGTAGACGTGCGGGTTCAGCAGGGATAGGGCGACGACGCTGGCCAGTGCCTGCCGGGCATTGGGTGCCGGAGCGGCAGCGTCCACCGCCAACGATTTGGGCGTCAGCATCGAGCGCCAACTGCGCAATCCGTACCACAGGAGGAAGGCCGCGCCACCCCAGCGGGCAGCGGCCATCAACAGTGGCGAATCCTGGATCATCGCGCCGGCGCCTGCCACGCCCAGGCCGATCAGCACGACATCAATCACGATACAGGCGGCCACCGTGAGCGCTACATGCTGGCGCTTGATGCCCATCCTCAGTACGTGGGCATTCTGGGCGCCAATCGCCATGATCAGGCTCGCGCCGAGCCCCAAACCGTTCACATAACTCTGCATTTTTAACTCCTGTTGTGGAGCCGGTATTCTGTCGCCGCTGGCCTTGTAAATGAAGCTGAATTAAGATAATTCAGTATTCATAAAATTGGCTAAAGGAGTGAGGGGTATGGTTCCAGACGCGCGACAGGGCGAGGCCTTGCTGGCGGTGATCGATTCGGGCAGTTTCGAGCAGGCTGCGGCAGTGCTGCACCTGACGCCGTCGGCGGTGTCGCAGCGGGTGAGCGGGCTGGAGTCGGCGCTCGGCACGCCATTGCTGATCCGTAGCCGTCCGGTCCGGCTGACCAGTGCCGGGCAGCGCCTGGTGCAATACCTGCGCCGCAGTCGCCTGATGGAGCAGGAGTTCCTGGCGGAACTGAAGGCGGAGGAGGCGATGCCGCCGCGTATTCCGGTTGCGGTCAACAACGACACGCTCGGCACCTGGTTCCTGCCGGAACTGAGCGACTTTTTAAATCGCGAGAATATTCTTCTGGAGATTATCCTGGACGACCAGGACCATACTTATTCCCTATTTGAAAAGGGGTTGGTGTTGGCCGGCGTGTCGAGCGAACCGGAACCGATGCGCGGCTGCCGCTCCCAGCACTTGGGATTCATGCGCTATCGCTTATTGGCCCAACCGGATTTCGTACGGCGCTGGTTTCCCGATGGATTTAACCGTGATGCCGCGCGCAAGGCGCCGGTCATGTTTTTCGACCGTAAAGATTCACTGCAGGCGATTTTTATCGAGCGTGAATTGGGTTTGCCGCTGGGCGCTTATCCGGTCCATTACGTGCCTTCCAGCGATCCGTTTGTCGAATCGATCCGGCTAGGCATGGGTTACGGCATGCTGCCGCGCCAGCAATATAAATCCCTGCTTGAATTGGGCGAACTGGTGGATTTGGTTCCCGGCAAATATCTCGATATCCAGCTGTATTGGCATTCATGGCGCGTCCAGTCGCCCAAGCTTGAACTGCTCACGGAGCAGGTGCTTGCCGCCGCTGGGCGGGCACTGGATCGCTAGGCTGGAAATTGGCGCGAGCACGCCAACAGTTGGCGCGTCGCAAACGGAATAAAGCCCGCATGCGCGGGCCTTGAATTAATACGTGTAGAACATGCGCTGGAGTTCTTTGCTATCGGCGGTCCTGGTCATGCCCAGCATCAGCAAAATGCGCGCCTTTTGCGGGCTCAGGGTATCCGAGACAACGAAATCGAGCTCGTCGTCATTTGCCTCGCCATTGCGCGCCAGGATGCCGTTGCCAACGCGGCTGGAACGCACGATGACAGTGCCTTTCTTCCGCGCTGCGATCAGTTCGGGCTTTACTTTGGCGGCCAGGCTGCCATCGCCAACGCCTGCATGGATAATGCCTTTGGCGCCGGCGGCAATAAAGGCGTTCAGCGCAACCGCATTCATGTTTGCATAACCGTAAACAATATCGACTTGCGGCAGCACGCTCAGATTCGAAATATCGAATTCGGTATCGGCAGTATTTTTGCGGGTCGACGTGCGATAGAAGAAGGCCTTTGGACCCTGCACATAACCCAGCATGCCCAATTCAGGCGTCTTAAACGCATCCGGGGTCGAGGTATTGGTTTTGGTCACTTCGCGTGCGCCGTGGATCTGGTCGCCCAAGGCCACGAGAACGCCTTTGCCAATTGCGTCCAGGCTACCTGCAATCAGTGCAGCGTTGTACAGATTGATCGGGCCGTCGGCCGACAGCGCCGTGCCTGGACGCATGGCGCCAACCAGTACGACCGGCTTGCGCGACTTGACCACCAGGTTCAGGAAGTAGGCAGTCTCTTCCAGCGTATCGGTGCCGTGGGTGATCACGATGCCGTCGACGTTGGGCTGAGCCAGCAGGACGTTGAC
>CAMLOA010000232.1 GCA_946481445.1 uncultured Devosia sp.
ACGCGCAGATCATGCGCCTGGTCGGCACCACCAAGTCGACCATCGATTCGGTGCGCGAATCGACCCACTGGAACGCGGCCAACCTGACGGCCATGGACCCGGTGACGCTGGGACTGTGCAGCCAGATCGACCTCGACCTCGAGGTCAAGCGCGCCAGCAAGGGCGGCCCGGTCGAGGAGATCAGCGAGGGCACGACCCTGCTCACCGCCGAGGAAGCCCTGGCCCGCGCCGGCGGCCGTGCCCACGCGGATGCCGAAGGCGAAGGCGGCGAGTTTGGCGATCATGACACCCCCTCGCACAAGCAGGAAGAGTTCGACGCCGACTCGGTCTTTTCCAAGCTCAAGTCGCTCAAGTCCGACGCCGACAACTAAGAGAGCCCGGCCAGCAGAATGGAAAACAACATCCTGCTGGCCATCTTCGTCCTGCTGGCCGCCAGCGTCGCGCTGGTGCCGCTGGCCAAGGCCGCCGGCCTTGGTACGGTCCTCGGCTACCTTGCCGCCGGCATCCTGATCGGCCCGTTCGGCCTGGGCCTGGTGTCCGACAGCGACCTCATCCACCAGGTGGCCGATTTCGGCATCGTCATGATGCTGTTCCTGATCGGGCTGGACCTGCAACCCTCCGAACTCTGGCGCATGCGCCACAAGGTGCTCGGCCTGGGCGTGACCCAGATGGCCGCGACCTCCGCCATTATCGGCCTGGCCCTCTATCTGTCGGGCTTCCCCGGCAACGTATCGGTCATTGTCGGCCTGGCCCTGGCCATGTCGTCCACGGCCATTGCCATGCAGTCGGCACAGCAGCGGGACATTACCCGCACCGATGCCGGGCGTGCCAGCCTGGCTATCCTGCTGGTACAGGATGTCGCCGTAATCCCCATCCTAGCCGCGGTCCCCATCCTAGCGCTGGCAGCCAGCCGGCCGCTCGACGTCGAGGTCACCGAGGCTGTGGAGGCCATCGCCAATCCGGCCGACTGGATCACCCCCCTCATCATCGTGGGCGCCTTCGTTTCGGCCATCGTTATCGGCCGCTTCCTTGTCCGGCCGCTGCTGAGCTATGTCGCGCGCACCGGCGTGCGCGAGGCCTTCACCGCCCTGGGCCTGGCCATGGTCTTCGGGGCCGCGCTGCTCGCGCAATCGCAGGGGTTCTCACCGGCCCTGGGTGCCTTCATCGGTGGCGTCCTGCTGGCCGACAGCGAATACCGGCACGAGCTTGAGAGCAATCTCGAACCATTCAAGGGCCTGTTGCTCGGTCTGTTCTTCATCTCCGTGGGCATGTCGATAGCCTTCGACGTGCTGTGGTCCGAACCGCTGCGCCTGGCGGCCATCGTCGCCGGTTTCGTCGGGGTCAAGATCGCTGTTCTCTTCACCCTGGCCACCTTGTTCCGCATGCACCTGGCCGATCGTCTGCTGGTCGCGATCCTGCTCAGCCAGGCCGGCGAATTTGCCTTCGTGATCTTCCAGTTCGCCCACAATTCAGGGGTGCTTGGGGCCGAAAATCACGCCTTGCTGTCCGTCGCGGTCGCCCTTTCCATGGCCACGACGCCGTTGTTGCTGCTGGCCTTCGATCGGCTCGTCGCCCCGCGGCTGGATGCCCGCCGGCACCGCCAGGGTCCGGTCGAACCCATCGATACCCATCAGCCGATCGTGGTGCTCGGCTACGGGCGCTTCGGCCAGATCGTCACCCGCATGCTGCGGGCACAGGGCTTCGAAATGACGCTGATCGACGACGATCCGGCCCAGATCGAGCTGGTGCGCCGCTTCGGGGTAAAGGTCTTCTATGGTGATGGATCCCGCCTCGACCTGTTGCATGCCGCCGGCGTGGAGCATGCCCGCATGGTTGTCATCGCAGTGGGTGGCGCCGACAGGATCCTGGACATTGCCCGCAAGGTGCGCAAGCACTACCCCCAGGTCACGGTCGCGGCACGGGCCATCGATCGCGGCCATGCGCACGAGCTGATGGCACTGGGTGTCGAGATCTTCGAGCGCGAGACCTTCCTCTCCGCGGTCAGCCTGGGGACCAAGGTGCTGGTGCAACTCGGGGTCGCTCCCATCGACGCCATGCATATGGCGCAGGCCTTCGAACGCCACGATACCAAACTGCTCCAGGACAGCTTTGCCGTTCGCACCGATGAGGAAGCCTATGTGGGCATGGTGCGCCTCTCCATGGGCCTGCTCGACGAGGCCATGCGTGCCGACCGGCCGGAGCGGGTTGACAACAGCGTACCGAAGAGTACGGATTCCTGAGCCGGGGCGCCCGCCCCGGATCAGCCTCCCCGCGTCATTCACCGCGAAATGGCCATCTCCCCCGACGGGAGGTTACCGCCGCGCGGGTATTGGCCCAGGGACGGGCTCAATGCCGGACCAGCCATGCCCTTGGACCCCTATTTCATCTTCATCGCCGCCACGGCCGTCCTGATCGTGGGACTGAGCAAGGCTGGTCTGCTGGGCAGCCTGGGCATGGTCGGAGTACCTCTTTTGAGCCTGGTCATGCCGGCGCGCGATGCCGCCGGCATGATGCTGCCGGTCCTTCTGGCCATGGATGCGATTGCCATCTGGACCTATCGCAAGGAATGCGACTGGCGGATCCTGAGGATCATGCTGCCGGGCGCCGCAATCGGCACCATCGCCGGCTGGGTGCTGTGGTCCTTCGTATCCGACGCGGCCGTGCTGCTCTTCGTGGGCGTGGTGACGCTGCTGTTCATTCTCGATGCCATCCTGCCCCTGCGCAAGAAGCTGGCAGGCCTGCCCCCGTCGCGGCCCTGGGGCACGTTCTGGGGGGGCTTTGCGGGATTCACCAGCTTCATCAGCCACACCGGCGGCCCGCCCTTCCAGATCTACGTGCTGCCCCAGCGGCTGCAGCCGGCGGTCTATGCAGGCACGACGGCGTTCTTCTTCGCCATCGTCAACACCGCCAAGCTGATTCCCTACTTCTTCCTCGGCCAGCTCAACCTGCACAATTTGCAGCTCTCGGCCGCCCTGATCCCGGTGGGCATTGGCGGCGTGTTGGCCGGGGTCTGGCTGGTGCGCCGCATATCCATGGCCTGGTTCTACCGCATCGCCTATTGGCTGGTCTTCCTGCTGTCCCTCAAGCTGATCTGGGATGGCGCCCGCGGCGTGTTCTGGGGGCTCTAGGCAACAAAAAAGGGCCGCGGCAACTGCCGTGACCCTGACGCTGCATGGGAATGTTGTACGCCGCTTGTTCTACTGGGTCGTCTGAGTGAACCGGTAGAGTTCGTCCTTCACCTCGAGTTTCTTTCGCTTCAGCGTGCTGACCACGAGATCGTCGTACCGGGCATTCTGCATCTCGGCCTGGATCTGGCGGTCCAACTCCTGATGGCGCCGTTCCAGCGCCGCGATGTGGCCTTCAGTCGTCATAACAACTCCTTCTAGCGATGTGGACGACTCGGATCGTCACAAATAATTCACGCTTTGTCGACTGCCTTTCGGGACCCTCTGGAAATCGGGTGCAAAACCTCTTGTGATCGGTTAACCAAGGGTAATGACTGAAGCGTGGGGTGCGCTCATTTTCATGCTGTCGCTGACCAAGGAACAGGAAGCCGCCCTCGGTCTGGAACTGGCGACGAAACGCCAGGAACACGCCGATCTCAACGCTGCCATCGATACATTGACCGCCTCCCATGTCGCCGATCGCATGCTGATCCAGCGGCTCAAGAAGCGGAAGCTGGCGCTCAAGGACCGGATCGTCCAGCTCGAGAATATTCTTCTGCCAGATATCATCGCCTGAGGCCGTTGCGGCCTTGAGATGTGGCCGAATTTGGGCTAGTGGCGGGCTTTGTGGAGCTTGAGGGACAACTCCATATGCTGACCAAGCCACCTGTCGCCATCGTCATGGGCAGCCAGTCGGACTGGCCGACCATGCGCCTTGCCGCCGAAACGCTCGAAACGCTCGAGGTCGAATACGAGGCGCGCATCGTATCGGCCCACCGGACGCCCGAACGCCTGGTGGACTTCGCCACCAACGCCCGGTCGGAGGGCTTCAAGGTCATCATCGCGGGTGCCGGCGGCGCCGCCCACCTGCCCGGCATGATCGCCGCGATGACGCCGCTGCCGGTTTTCGGCGTGCCGGTGAAGTCCAAGGCGCTGAACGGACAGGACAGCCTGCTTTCCATCGTGCAGATGCCCGGCGGCATTCCCGTCGGGACGCTGGCCATCGGCGAACCGGGCGCCATCAACGCGGCGCTGATCGCCGCTGCTGTCCTGGCCCTGGGCGACGATGACCTGGCCGACCGCCTGGACGCGTTCCGCGCCCGCCAGAGCGCGTCCGTACCACTTTTCCCCGCAGACACCGAGTAGTCCCTTGGCCAACGACCCCTCCCCGCTGCCCTTTGGCAGCACGATCGGCATTCTGGGCGGCGGCCAGCTCGGCCGCATGCTGGCGCTGGCTGCCGCCAGGCTGGGCTTCAAGACCCACATCTATTGCCCCGACCCCTTGAGTCCGGCCTTCGAGGTCACCCCCCGCAAGACCGTGGCTGCCTATGATGACGAGGCCGCGCTGGCCGCCTTTGCCGATGCGGTGGACGTCATCACCTATGAATTCGAGAACGTGCCGGCGGCGACGGCCGAGTTTCTGGCCGGGCGCAGGCCACTTCG
>CAMLOA010000233.1 GCA_946481445.1 uncultured Devosia sp.
GCCGCATCGTAGCCAAGGGATGATGCTATCGCCAGGCGGTCGAACAGGGCCAGCGCATCATAGAAAAGCGCCGTGGGCATGATGGAAACACCTGCCGCGATGGCAGCCCAGTCGAACCTTGCAGGCCTGATGGCGAGGACCTGCAGGAATGGCGGGTCCATGGCGAGCTGGAAACCGATGGTCAGCACCTGCGATCCGACCAGAATGGCCAGTACGACCGTCAGGTCCAGCGGAACAGAGCCCAGCAGGAGCGAGGCGCCCACGAGGCATACCGCGGCCACTTTGGCGAAGGTCGACAGCCACAGACCGAAGATGTTCCGGCCGATGGCCTGGTAGAAGCGCACCATTTCGATGTTGACCAGAGTCAGGAAGGCGAGTGCCGCCCACAACGCCGCGTCCGTGAAACCGTAGAGGGGCAGCCGCTGGACGGTCAGGTTGATCGCGGTGACGGCAAGGGCGATGGCCAGCCCGAAGGCCAGAACATGAAGCATGTACTGCCGCAGGATTGCCAGCGCTTCGCGGTATTGCACGAGCGGATAGCGGTTTCTGTAGAAGAAGTAGGCGTTCAGGCCGGCAAACTTGGAGAACATGGCCGAGGCCGCCAGCAATACCGCATACTGCCCGAAGGTGGATACCGACGTGTTTCGGGTGAGCAGGACGAGCAGGGCGAGACTGGCGACTGTTTGGACCCCCGCGGAGACCTGGGACCCCAGGACGCTTCTCGCCATGCCGGTCGTCCGTGTCACTCCGCTTATGCTCCGGTTGGGCCATTGTGTTGGCCGACGCACTAACATGCCGGTGGGGCCGTGTCAGTCCCGATCAGGGTCGATCGGACCATGCCGGTAGCAAAGTCATGGCCCCCGTGCTACTTGCGCCGCGTGAGCGAAACAGCAAGTCATCCTGCGGATCATCCGAACCTCCCTTCTGGCCGAGGGCGTCCGCGCATCGCCATCAACATCGCAAATTGCGTCGCGGGCGGGGGCCTGCAGATCGGCACCTGGTTCGTGCAAAGGGTGCTCGACCGCCGGGAGGAGCTGCCTTTCGATACGTCCCTGATCATCAACAGGCTGCACATGGACCGGTTGGCCATCGGGACGCGCGGCTTGAGTGCAACCGACTTGCTCGTCGTGGACAAGTCCCCCATGCGCTCGTTTCGATCGCGCTGGCAGATTGGGCGTTTTCTCAGGAACACACGCCATGACAGCCTTGTCAGCCTGTTCGGCCCCTCGGGCGTGTCGTTTCCGCATCAGATTTCCGGCATCGCCAATGCGTTCATCACCTCGAACGATGTCGAGGTTCTCAAGCGCGTCTTTCCCCGGTCATGGCCGTTGCAGCGCCACCGGTTCCGCCTCTATGGAAGGATGATCGCGGCCAGCCAGCGGCTGATCTTCGAAACAGCCGTCGAACAGCAACGTTTTGCCTCTGCCTGGTCCTATCCGCTTGACCGGACCTATGTCATCGGCAACAGCGTCAACGATGCCTTCCTTGCCGCGGGCGAGGCCCGGCCCCAGGCGGCGCCAGACCGGCTTGAAGCGCCTCGTATCCTGTTCGTGACCGGCGGCCAGCCGCACAAGAACAACCACATGATCCCCGCCTATATTGCGGCACTGAAGCGCGCGGGCCTCAAGCAGTTCACCCTGGCCCTCACTCTGGATCCGGCCTCGTTGGGTGCTGGGAGCGAGATCGCTCAGCATCTGGACCTTCTGGGTTCGCTCAGCCCGGAGCAGCTCGTTCGCGAGTATGGCCGCGCGACGTTCGTCGTACAGGCCTCGTCATTGGAGACCTATTCGGCCGTCTACAATGAGGTCCGCTTTACCGGGCGGGCGCTGTTGGCGTCCGACCGCGACTTCGCGCGTGAAATCTGTGGGGACTTCGCGCATTTCTTCGAGCCGCTGGACGCGGACAGCTTCGCAGCAGGCACCGTCCGCCTGCTGGCGCACCTTGCCGAGGCCGAGGACGCCGCATGGCAGGCCCGCAGCAGCGTGATTTTGCCCGATGAGAAGTTTTCTCGCCTGTTGAATGTCATTGTAGAATCTTTAAGAGCCGATCTTTGTGATAGTGAAATTGCCTCGTGAGGAAGTCGATGAGTAGGGAGGATTTGCGGGTGTCCAGTTCAGAAGGGGGGCAGGCCCGGTTTAGTCTGGCCGATTTGCTGCGGATCGCGATAGAAGGCTGGTGGCTGCTGGTCACAATTTCGCTTGCTGTTGCGGTGGCAACCTTCGTCTTTTCCAGCGGCGGTGAGACACCGTACCGGGCCACGGCCACGGTCCCCATCAACGCCGCTCTGACTCGCCTGGCCGTGGCCGACCTAGCCGATGACCTTGTGGGCGAAAGTCCCGGGCGCTCGATCGGCCTGACCAACAAGACGCTGACGATCGTCAACACCTCCGTCTCTCGCGCCGAGGCAACAGAAGACGTGGCAAAGGTGCTCGCCGCACTGGCAGAGCATCCAGCAAAGACGCCGGAGGAGATTGTCCAACTCGAGGAACTGGTGGCCCAGAATCTCAGGCGGTTCAAAACGTTCAACGACCTGTTCTGGTCCATGGCGGACGACATCCAGAACACGGCAGCCCGCGAGATGACCAGCACGCAGGGCGCAGAGATTTCCGTCGTGTCGCAGTTCATTGCCCTCGATACGCGGATAGCCGAGCTCTATGGCTCGCGTATGCGCCTCGAAAAGGATCTGGCCCTCAAGGTCATCCCATCGGCCGACTACGACATCACCGTCAGCGGCGGCCGGGCCCCGGCCTCCACCGCTGTGACCTCCACGATCCTGGCCGGCCTCGCAACCCTGGTTGCGGTATTCCTGCTGCTGGTGGGCAGGGCTGTGCTGGCTGCTGTCGTGAGGCCCCCCGCACGTCCGTCGTAACAATTTCTGGCGGTGGTGCCGGATGTGCGACTCAGTCATAGTGAAGTCAGTGGCAGAAGAAGGTCAGAATAGTGGAGGGTGACGCGATCCGGCATCCGGACAACATCCTGACGCCCAATGCTATCGGACTTTTGTTCGGGCTTTGCTGGCTGTTGTTCAGCCTGATTTACTATCTGGCGGTCCACCTGCCGCCGGCCAGCAACCTGCTTGTCAATCTCGGTTGCGTCATCGTCCTGGTGGTTGCCGCGGCCATGCGGGGAGAGCAGTGGCTATACCTTCGGGTATTCATCGGCGCCTTTGCCTTGGCTGCATCCCTGACCACCCTGCAGGTCTCCCGCGATCAGATAGGGCTCCAGCCGGAGTTCGTGCTGTTCCTGCTCGTCCATCTCTCCGTCATGGCTCTTGCCATTGGCCTGGGGGGGATTGCCGGAGCGAGGGGTGAGCAGGTGGACCTGGATCGTCCGGATATGCTCGTCAATGCACTGCTCTATCTGCTGCTGGCGGTTTCGGCCTTCGTCATGCTGAGCAAGGGCGTGCGCATCGTGGGGTTCCTTGAGGGCGTCAAGACCGACGGGAATCTTTACCGGGTACCCGGGCTTTCTGGTCTTCAGGGCCTGCTGACCGTGTTCCTGCTCTGCTGCTTCGGCTCGCTGAGCAGGATCAACAAGGTGATCTTCATCGCGGCTATCCTGGCGATCGCCGTGGCGGATGTGAAGCGCGGCGAGATAATCCGCGTCATGATATTCCTGACGTTCTACATCTTCCTTCTCGCCAATCATCGCATCGTGTCGAGAAAGGTGCTCTATGCCGGCCTGGCGGTCGGGGTCTTGTCCGTCATCGTCTTCGTGATCTTCGGCGAAGTGAGGCAAAGGCTCTATTCCGCCTCCTTCTCGATCAGCTCCATACTGGACTCCCGTGTCGGGAACGTCGCGATAGACTGGATCTATGGCTACATCGGCATCAATGTCGCCGTGCTGCAGGAATACTTCAACATTCCCGCGGATGCGCCGGGTTATTTCGGCCAGTTGGTACGATTGGCTATTTCGGCCGACGGTAGCCTCGCAAGTCATGCGGCGTCGATAAACGGCTTCAATGCGGGAACCGCCCTATCCCTGTTTGCCGGGGGAGGCAGCATCGTTCCGTCCCCCGATTTCCTGGTGTTCTGCGCGCTTGTCTCGCTGCTCCCTCTCTTGGCGAACCTCAGCGGCTCACTCTCGCTAAAGGCTTTCGTGCTGTTGCAGATATTCGGCTTTGTGTTCGGCAACCAGCTGGTTCTGCCGTACTATGTGGTCGGGTTCTTTGCGGCCGCTGGCTACCTCATTGTCCGCAATCGGCTGAGTCTTAGCCTGCCCCTGCCGCTATTAGCCAGGCGCGCGTAAGCGCCCGCCCCTCAGCACGCCACCACGTTCACCGCCAGCCCTGCCAGGCTCGTTTCCTTGTAGCGTTCGCTCATGTCCAGGCCGGTCTGGCGCATGGTTTCGATGCAGGCGTCGAGCGGGACAGCGTGGGTGCCGTCGCCCTTGAGGGCCAGGGAGGCGGCGGTGACGGCCTTGACGGCGCCGAAGGCGTTGCGCTCGATGCAGGGGATCTGGACCAGGCCCGCCACCGGGTCGCAGGTCATGCCCAGGTGATGCTCGAGGGCGATCTCCGCGGCGTTTTCGACCTGCGCGGGCGTGCCGCCCATGATGGCGCAGAGGCCGGCGGCGGCCATGGCCGAGGCGGA
>CAMLOA010000234.1 GCA_946481445.1 uncultured Devosia sp.
GAAAGCGGACGAGGCGATGCTGTTCAACTCGTTCGAATTCGCCCTCTTCCTCCCCGTCGTGATTGCGGGTGCCGCACTCGTCCCGAGCCAGTGGCGCTGGTTCTGGCTGCTGGCCGCCTCTCTGGTCTTCTACGGTTGGGACAATCTGGAAAATCTCTGGTTCCTCAGCGGGGTCGCCGCCTGGGCCTACGTTTTCGGCCTCGCCATGAATCCAGTTGCCCGCGGGCGCACCGCAATCCTTGCAACGAGCCTTGCGGGGCTCCTCGGCTCGCTGGCCGTCTTCAAGTTCTACGATGCGACCCGGGTCGCTCTCCCAGACCTGGAGGCGATCCTGCCGGCACTGGGCGTTACCGCGCCGCCGGGCTATTCGTTCTACGCCTTCGCGGCGACCGGTTATCTGATCGATGTCTACCGCAGGGATCTGCCTGCGGAACGGCATGCCGGACAGTTCGGACTTTTCGTGGCCTGGTTCCCCAAGGTCCTGGTGGGGCCGATCGCGCGGGCCAAACCCTTTCTGGAGCAAACCAAGGACGGTCTGCGCGCCAAACCGGAACTGCTCATCGGCGCGCTGCAACTCTTCTTCTGGGGCCTGTTCAAAAAGGTCGTAGTGGCCGACAACCTTGCCCCGGTCGTTGACGGCGCCTTTGCCATTTCGCCATACGCCGCACCGATTGAGCTGTTGATCGCCGTCTATTTCTTCGCGTTCCAGATCTATTGCGATTTCTCCGGCATGGCCGACATGGCCATCGGCGCGTCACGGCTTTTCGGCATTGAATTGCCGATCAACTTCCGGCGCCCCTACCTGTCACGATCGGTGGCCGAATTCTGGTCGCAGCGCTGGCACATTACGCTCGGACACTGGTTTCGCGACTATCTCTATATCCCCCTCGGCGGCAGCCGGGCGGGCCGGGTTCGAACCTATCTCAATGTCATGCTGGTGTTTCTCGTCAGCGGGCTCTGGCATGCCGGGCTTGGCTATGGCCTCGGCTGGAGCTTCCTGGTCTGGGGGCTGCTCAACGGGCTTTATCAATGGGGTGAGATGGTGGCCACCACCTTCTCCGGCAGGGCAGCGGGCGCCGGCCGGGAGAGGCTGTGGTGGGTATCTCTCCTCAAGGTCTTGCTGACTTTCCACCTGATCCTGGTGTCCTGGGTGTTCTTTCGCGCCGAATCCGCGGGTGAAGCCCTGCTCATTCTGCAAAGGATTGCGGCGGGCATTCCGGACTTGCCTTCGGTCGTCCGGCACTACCCCTTCACCGGTCAGCAAATGCTCGGCGCGGCCCTCATTGTCATTCTGCTGGGCGCGGAAATTCTCGACGAAAGACAGCCGCTGGCAACGCGCATCATGGCCTGGCCCGGAGCCCTGCGCTGGAGCCTCTACTACCTCGTCCTCGGCACCATCCTTGTGGTCGGCAGCTGGCAGGGCACCCGATTCATCTACATGCAGTTCTGAGCGGAGGTGCGGATGGACACAGCACTTTCAGTCCCGCTCCCCCCTCGCGGCACGGTCCTGCGCTTCCTTTCCGTCGGCCTCGCCCTCTACATCGCGCTGTTCGCATTCGCCGAGCTGCTGGTCTATCGCAACGGTCACGACAATCCCTTCTACAAGATCGCGACGGCGGACCGGCAACACTATGACTGGCTGATCATGGGAGCCTCCCACGCCATGCCCCTGTCCTTCGACACGATGGAGGACGACCTTGAAACAGCTGCCGGTGTCAGCATTCTGAACCTCGCCCTGCAGGGTGTCGGACCGCTCTACAGCGATGTCGTGCTGGAGCGTTTCCTTTCCGACCATTCGGCGAACGGCCTGATCTATGCCGTCGACTCCTTCGCCTTCCGCGATCCGCGATGGAATGAAGGGCGCCTGGGCGATTCCCAATTGCTGGCCCGCACGCCCATGGATCTTGGGGTCGCCTCCCGCCTGGCTGCCGAAACCATCTGGGGCGACCTCGCTCCGCAGGCATCGATGGCCTACCTTTCGGGCTTTCCAAAGATCAACAACAGCGAACGATTTGCACCCGATGTGTGGGAATCCGCTTCCCTGTTCGACCGTCGATACCGTCCCTCACAGGCAGCGACTGACGAACGCATCACCTATCTCTTCCCCGAGGGGGCGGGCGATCCTCGATTGCTGGGGCGCTATCTCGAAGTCTTCATGAAACTACTTGATCGCGCGCTGGGCGCCGGCATGACAGTCCGGGTCATCAAGCTGCCGGTGCCACAGAGCTTTTCCGACAAGCTTCCCGACGAGGCTGGCTTCGACTCGGCGCTGATGGCCCTGCTCAGCGTGCGAGGCGCCGCCCTCGAGGACTACTCGGACCACCTGCCTGAGCCCCGATATTATTTCGACAGCGATCATCTCGGACGTCAGGGCGTCGAGGCCTTTGCCGATCAGGTGCTGGTGCCGCTGCTCATGCTCCCGAATGAAACGGCTATTGCGCCAGATCAAGGCAGCGTGCCCATGGGGCAATAGAACACAAGTGGTGGGCACGAAAGGAATAACCGGCAATGACAATTCGTAACCTGGATCGCGCCTTCACGCCTGCCTCGGTGGCTCTTGTTGGCGCCTCCGAGCGCCCAGGCAGCCTTGGCGCACTCGTCCTGGCCAACATTCTGTCCGGCGGCTTTGAGGGGCAGGTCTATGCGGTCAACCCGAAATATCGCAGCCTGTCCGGCCTTGCCTGCTATTCCAGTGTCAAAGACCTGCCGGGTGTGCCCGATCTCTGCGTCATCGCCACGCCGCCCGCCACCATTCCCGCCATCCTGGATGAGATCGGCCAGGCCGGTGGGCGTGCTGCTGTCATCATCACGGCGGGCCTGGGCGAGAAGGACAATCTCAAGCAGCGCATGCTGGAGGCGGCCGGCCGCCATGGGCTGCGCGTCATCGGCCCCAATACGATCGGCATTCTCGCCCCGCGGCTGGGCCTCAATGCCAGTTTCTCGCACCTCAAGGCCCTGTCGGGTTCACTGGCGCTGCTCTCACAATCGGGTGCCATCGTCTCGTCCATCATCGACTGGGCGGAAGCGGAGGGCATCGGCTTTTCACAGATTGTCTCGCTCGGCGACATGGCAGACGTGGATGTCGGGGACTGCCTCAACATGCTGGCGCGCGACCCCAATACCACCGCCATCCTGATGTATCTTGAATCCATTCCGGACGGCCGCAAGTTCATGTCCGCCGCCCGGGCCGGGGCCCGGCTGAAACCGGTCATCGCCGTCAAACCCGGCCGGCATGCGGAGGCTGCCCGCGCCGCGCAGACCCATACCGGAGCGCTTGCAGGCGCCGATGCAGTCGTCGACGCGGCCCTGCGGCGCGCGGGCATCATCCGCGTCAACGACCTCGAAGATCTATTCTCGGCGGCCGAGATCACCGCCCGGTTCAAACCCCTCGAAAGCGCCCGCGTGGCCATCGTCACCAATGGCGGCGGCGCGGGCGTGCTCGCCGTCGATCACCTGCTGGACCAGGATTGCCAGTTGGCCGAGCTTTCCCCCGAAACGATAGCCAAACTGGACCTGGTACTGCCGCCAACATGGTCGCGCGCGAACCCCATCGATATTATCGGCGATGCACCTCCCCAGCGCTATGTCGAGGCGGTGCAAGCCGTGGCGGACGATGCCAATGTCGACGCGCTCCTGGTCATGAACTGTCCGACGGCCCTGGCCGAGCCGTTGGCCGCGGCGCACGCGCTGGGTGCCGCCGCCGACAAGGGGCACCTCAACGGCAAGCCCGTCCTCGCGACCTGGCTGGGTGAATTCGCCGCCACCCCGGCACGCAAGGCTCTCAATGCCGCCGGCATTGCCAGTCTCGACACGCCCGCAAAGGCCGCCGAGGGCCTGAACCTGTTGATGCGGTGGCGCCAGCTAAGTGCACAGCTCCAGCGCGTGCCGGAAACCTACGAGACCCTGCATGTCGACCGGAACGCAGCGGAAAAGGCGATCACCCCGGCCATGACTGCCGGTCGCTCCATGCTCACCGAAGTCGAAGCAAAGGCGGTCCTGTCCGCCTATGGCATTGCAGTCCCACGGACAATCCTCGCCACCGACGCCGCTGCGGTACGGGCCGCCGCCGCCGACCTGCTCAAGGACGGCGGACGGCTGGCCGTCAAGATGGTGTCCGCAACGCTTACGCATAAGTCCGACCTGGGTGGCGTCATTCTCGACATCGAGAGCGAGAGCGGCGCCGCGGAGGCTGCGGCGGCCATCGCGACCCGTCTCGAACAGAAAAACCTGCAAGACCAGTTGCAGGGATTCGCAGTTCAACAGATGGTCCGGCGTCCGCGGGCACAGGAATTGCTGATCGGGATTGCCAGCGATCCGGTCTTCGGCCCGGTCCTCATGTTCGGCGCCGGCGGCACCGCGGTGGAGGTGCTCCGCGACACCACGATGGAACTGCTTCCGGTGGATGACGTCCTGGCGGAGGACATGATCGGACGGACCCGGATCAGCCGCCTGCTTGCCGGGTTCCGCGACCGCCCGGCCGCCAACAGGCGCAGCATTGTCCAGGCACTCAAGGCCGTCTCCCAGCTTCTGATCGACTTCCCGCAGATCACGGCCCTCGACATCAACCCCCTCC
>CAMLOA010000235.1 GCA_946481445.1 uncultured Devosia sp.
GAAACGGGCAATGCGCTGTCGCTAGGTGCAGGCGGCAAGGTACTGATCGTGCTCGAGACCGGGGCCGTCCGCCCCAGCCAGCCGCGCAGCATCGGCCTCTATCACGTCGCCATCCACGTGCCGCGGCGCGTCGACCTGGCGCAGATGGCCGTGCGGGCCCTGCAGCGCAATGTGCGGATTTCCCCCACCGATCACCTGGTGAGCGAGGCCATCTACCTCTGGGACCTTGATGGCAACGGCATCGAGATCACATTCGAGACCCCCTGGCGCGGTACGCTGGGCGACCCCGACAAGGGCCAGACCTATGCGGTGACCGCTGAAGGTCGGCAGCACTCGGGGCGCGAGCCGATCGACATGGATGGGCTTCTCGCCGAACTGGGGGAGGCACCCGTGCTGGCTCCGTGCATGCCGGACGGCACGCGGATCGGGCATGTGCATGTGCATGTCAACGACCTGGGCGTGGCTATGACATTCTATCGCGACGTCATCGGCTTTGCCGGCTTCCTGATGATTCATTCCTTCGGCATGGGTGATGTCGGGCTCGACTACATGCCGCATACGATCGCCTTCAACATCTGGTCGGGGCCGAATGCGACCCTGCCGATGGCCGGCTCGGCGGGCCTCCGCTGGTTCACCATCGGCGTGCCCGACGCGGCAACGCTCGACGGCGTGACGGCGCGGCTGGCCAAGGCCGGGGCGCCGGTTTCGCCGGTCGAGGGCGGTATCGAGACGCAGGATCCGTTCGGGAACCGGATTCGCATACTGGCAAGCTGACGGCGGCCTGTCGCCGAGGGTGCACGAAGCAGTGGCGCCCCGCCAACTAACATGTTAGTGCTCCCGCATTGCAGCGGGAGACGAATTTGCATGCGCGCCATTGTCTGTGACGCACCGGGGGAATTGCGGCTTGCCGAGGTGGAGCGGCCCGATATCAAGCCCGGCTGGGTCCGCGTCGGTATCCGCCATATCGGCATTTGCGGCACCGACTACCACATCTTCGAGGGCAAGCACCCCTTCCTGCAGTATCCGCGCATCATGGGGCATGAGCTGAGTGGGGTCGTGCTCGACGCCAATGGCGCTGCCGGGCTGGCGATGGGCGATCCCGTGGTGGTCAACCCCTACCTGCCATGCCACCAGTGCCCGGCCTGCCGCGAAGGCAAGACCAATTGCTGCGAGACGCTGACGGTGCTCGGGGTGCATGGCGATGGCGGCATGACCGAGGAGATCGTCGTGCCTGCAGACAACCTTTATCCGGCTGCCGGGCTGAGCCTGCGCGATGCCGCCATGGTGGAGTTCCTCGCCATCGGCGCCCACGCCGTCCGCCGCGCCGAATTGCGGCCCGGCTGGCGCGCGCTGGTCGTGGGCGGAGGGCCGATCGGTCTCGGGGTTGCCTTCTTCGCCCGGATCGCAGGCTGCGACGTCACGATTCTGGACGCAGCCGCCGACAAGCTTCAGGCCGCGCGGGACTTCGACTTCGGAGCCGCCGCGCTGGAGGATCGCGACAAGCCATGGTTCAAGGCCAAGATGGGCAGTGGTTTCGACGCGGTCTTCGATGCGACGGGCGCAATTCCGGCCATGAACGCGGCCGTGGGCTATTGCCGTAATGGCGGCTCACTGACCCTGGTCGGCGTCGTCAAGGGAACGCTCAGCTGGGAGGATCCGGAAATCCACCGGCGCGAACTGACCATCCGCGCCTCGCGCAATGCGACGCGGGAGGATTTCGAGCATGTGACCGACAGCATCCTGGCCGGGCTGGTCCCGACCCATCAGCTGGCGACCCATGCCACCCGCTTCGAGGACGTTCCGGCCAACCTGCCCAAATGGGCCCATGAGCGCGCCGGCCTGATCAAGGCGATCATCACGGTCTAGGGGCGGCGAAAGGCAACCATGGGCGGGGCCGGTCGTTGCTCCTTCAAGGAGATAGCGACATGGAAACCACCGGACCGGCCCTCTGGCTCATCGTGCTGACCATCGGCGTCGCCCTGCTCGGCGGCGCTATCGCCTATGGCATTGCCCGCAACCGCAAGCGATCCCGGGGCGAGCGCGCCCTGACCGAGGCGGCGACCCGGCGCGAGTACGAGCGCCAGGATCGCGACGCCAGCTAGGCCACGAGCTTGGGATCGACCAGTGCGCCCTTCTGCCCGATGACGATGCCCGCCACCCGGTGCGCCGCTTCGGCAGCCTGGCGCAGACCTTGCCCACCCAGGCGGGCAGAGAGATAGGCCCCGTTGAAGCTGTCGCCCGCGCCGGTGGCATCCACCACCTTTGCGCCCGGCCTGGGCGCCACCCGGACGCGCTCGCCGGCCGTGGCGATCAGCGCTTCCTTGCTGCCGTCCTTGACGACGACTTCCTCGACCCCCAGTTCGAGATAGCGATCAGCGGTTTCGTCGATCGACGCGTCGCCGAAAAGCGGCGCCTCGTCCGTATGGGTGGGCAATACGATATCGCAGAGACTGGCGGCAGCGGTGAGCACCGAGGTCATGACGCGCGGGCTGGTCCACAGGGCGGGGCGGATATTGGTGTCGAAGGCGATGCGGGCCCCATTGTCCCGAGCCTTGACGATGGCGCCCAGCAGGCGGCCACGGGCACGAGGCGCAAGAATGGCCAGCGTAATGCCGGAGAAGTAGACCATGCTGGCCCCCTCAACAGCCGCGTGCAGGGCGCCCTTGTCATCGGCCAGGAGCCTGGCTGCCGAAGTGTCCCGCCAGTAGGTGAAGTGCCGGTCGCCCTTTTCCTGATGGATCAGATAGAGGCCGGGGCGGCGGCCCGGCACGGTGCGGATGTGACTGGTGCCGATACTGTTGGCTTCGAGGAAGGCCCTGATGTCGAGCGAGTAGCGATCCTCACCAAGAGCGGTGAAGTAGTCGACCGACCAGTCCTGACCCAGCAGGGCACGCATATACCAGGCGGTGTTGAGCGTATCGCCGGCATAGCCGAGGCGGTACTGGCGATCCTCGCCGCCGCTCATCTCGATCATGCATTCCCCGATGCTGACGAAGCGCTGCTGTGCCACGTGCCTGTCCTCCTGCCGACCCCTTCGCTTACCCACGGTGTCATTCCCGCGCAAGCCGGAACCCCTGTTGTCTGAGGACTAAACAGAGGTTCCCGCTTTCGCGGGAATGACCCCCGGGTGTAGCGAGTGTTCTTACGTGCAAATCATTCTTCCATACAAGATTGGAAGCAACTATGGTGGCGCCACTTTCGATCCGGAGATAGCCATGATGCGTCTGAGCGCCGCCACCCTTGCCAATGTTCCTGCGGGAGTGCGCCTGCCTGACTATGACCGCAGCCGGATCACGCCCGGCATCGTGCATCTGGGGATCGGGGCGTTCCACCGCGCGCATATGGCGGTCTATGTCGATGACCTGCTCAAGGACAATCCCGATTGGGGCATTGTCGGCGCCAGTCTCCGCCGCCCCGATACCAAGGAGGCACTCGATCCGCAGGATGGCCTTTATACGATTGCCGTGCGCGACGCCTCCGGCACGCATCCGCGGGTGATCGGCTCGATCCTGGGTGTCATGGACGCCAATACGCAGCGCGAGGAACTGCTGGCGCTGATGGCGAGCCCGGCGATCCGCGTCGTGTCGCTGACGGTGACCGAAAAGGGCTATTGCCATGACCCGGCGACGGGGGAACTGGACCAGCGTCACCCCGATATCGTCCATGACCTGGCCAATCCGGGTGCGCCGAAATCGGCGCCCGGCATGCTGGTGGAGGCGCTGGTGCGGCGAATGGCGGCTGGTATTGCGCCCTTTGCAGTGATGAGTTGCGACAACCTGCCGAGCAATGGCGCGACCGTGAAGCGGATCGTCACCCGATTTGCCGGCCTGCGCGATACGGCCCTCGGCGACTATATGCAGGCCGTGGCCTTCCCCGGCACCATGGTGGACCGCATCGTCCCCTCGACGACCGATGCCGATCGCGCTGCCGTGGCGGGCCTGATCGGGGCCGAGGACGCCTGGCCGATCATGACCGAACCCTTCACCCAATGGGTGATCGAGGATCATTTTCCCGGTGGCCGCCCGCCCTTCGAAAGGGCCGGAGCGCAACTGGTGGAAGATGTTGAGCCCTATGAGCGCATGAAGCTCAGGATGCTCAACGGCAGCCATTCCACCATGGCCTATCTCGGCTATCTGGCAGGCTACGAATACATCTCGGACGTCATGGGTGATGCCGATTTCGTCACTCTGATCCATGGCCTGATGACCGAGGAGGCCATGCCGACGCTGGACATGCCCGGCGTCGACCTGGGCGCCTATCGCGACCAGCTCCTGGACCGCTTCCGCAACCCGGCGCTCAAGCACCGCACCTGGCAGATTGCCATGGATGGCAGCCAGAAACTGCCGCAGCGGCTGCTGGGCACCATTCGCGACCGTATCGCGGCCGGGCAGCCCTTCGAGCGGCTTGGACTGGGAGTGGCCGCCTGGATGCGCTATGTCACGGGCATTGACGAGAAGGGCGAGAGCATCGACGTGCGCGATCCCCTGGCCATGCGCATGATGGCGATTGCGGCGGATGCCGGGGACGATGCCGAGGCCCTCTATGAGGGTCTGGTGGCGCTGACGGAA
>CAMLOA010000236.1 GCA_946481445.1 uncultured Devosia sp.
GCAGCACCAGCCCGCGGTGTTTGCAAGCCATCGCGATCAGGCTGGAACCGTCGTCGCGCAACCGGCGATGCCACGGACCTGGGCGGTCAGCGTCAAGCGCAACTTCTAATTTGCAATTTGGGCATAGGGCCGCTTTTCTTCGACGTCATAACAGGGAAAAAGACGGCCCATGTCACCTCAACGTTACTCCCTAGCGGCGATCGCGCTTCACTGGTCGATCGCCGCCGCCCTTGCCTTTCAGCTCGCGTTGGGATGGCAACTATCAGGCATCGCCCGGGCAGCGGCGCAGTTTACCGCCTATCAGCTGCACAAGTCGGTGGGCATCCTCATTCTGGCGCTGACGCTGAGCCGGATCGGTATCCGCGTTGCCGTCCCCCGGCCAAAGGCGCTGTCAGACGACCGGCTGTCCGCCTTCGCAGCACGGGCCACGCATCGATTGCTCTACGCGATCATGCTGCTTGGGCCGCTCAGCGGCTGGGCGCTGGTATCGACCAGCAAATTGAAGGTGCCGACCCTGCTGTTCGGCTCGATCCCCTGGCCGCATTTGCCGATTCCTAAAAGCGTTAACGGCATTGCCTATGAAACGCACGTGCTGGCGGCATATATATTGGCCGGGTTGATCATCTTGCATGTAGCAGGCGCTGTCCGCCATCAGTTCTTCAAGCGTGAAGATCTGCTTTCCCGAATGCTCCCGCGCCTGACGCCGAGCGTGGCGTTGGCGAGTGGACTGGGTGTCATGGCGCTGGCGGCGGCGGCCGCCTTCCTGCCGACCCGAAGGACCACAGTAGCCGCGTTGCAACAGCCGCATGTTCCCGCACAGGTCAAGGCGGCAGCCTCTACCCGTTCCGCGCCCGTGGCGGCATCCGCTGCAGCGCTCGAATCCCAGAAGCCGGAGGATAAGGCCGATGCAACTCTCCAGCCCTTGTCGCAGTGGCGCGTCACTGGCGCAGGGAAATTGGGCTTCGCCGCCATGTGGAACGGTGCGGCCGTCAATGGATCATTTCAGCGCTGGAAGGCGGACATCAGCTACAGTCCCGACGATCTATCCGGCAGCGCAATTACCGTGACGATCGACTTGGCCTCCGCGATTACGGGAGATGCGCAACGAGACGAGACGCTGCAAGGCCCGGATTATTTTGATGTGTCCGCCCATCCGCAGGCCGTTTTTCGCGCCGAGGGCTTTCAGCCCAAGGGCGGTGATCGCTACGAAGCGAGGGGTGCGCTGGATTTGAATGGGCGCGCACGTCCCGTCACGTTGGGCTTTACCCTGAGTCAGGACGGCGACACGGCACGGGCCGAAGGCAGCGCGGATCTGGACCGCAATCTGTTCGATATCGGCTCAGTCGATGATGACACGATCGCTGCCAAGGTCGCGGTGCGCTTCGCCCTCACCGCACGAAGGAAGGATAAGTGATGAAGGGGCTAGGGCTGACACTATTCACGGCAGCGGCGCTGCTGGCGGTACCGGCGCATGCCGAGACCTATCAATTGCCCGACATGCGCGTGACCAGCGCCGCCTTTTCAGACGGCGGCGTCATTCCGATCCGCTACACGTCCCATGGCCAGAATATTCAGCCGGACTTCACCATTACCGGCGCGCCTGCAGCGACGAAAAGCTATGTTGTCGTGATGCGGGACATTGATGTTGCCATGGATCGCACGACGCATGATGTGCTGCATTGGCTGGCGTTCGACATACCCTCGGCGAGCATTCCAGTCGGTCATCTTCCTGCGTCGAGCATTACCGGCGCAAATTTCCTAGATAAGGCGACCTTTATCGGCTCCGGTGCACCGCTGCGCCATCGCTACCACCATTATCTCTGGGAATTTTATGCTCTTGATGGCTTCCTGCGTCTGAAAGAGGGCGCGTCCATCGATTCGGTTTTCGATGCTATGCAGGACAAGGTCCTGGCAAAGGCGGCCTATGTCGGCCGCTACGCCAATGCGAGCCCACAATGAGTGCGTATTTGCTCAAGCCGCAATACTGTTGGCAGAGCTTAACTGGGCTGCGTGGATTTGCGCTGACAATTGCGTCCGTGTCGTCACGCCGACCTTTGCATAAATCGACCGGAGATGATTTTCGACGGTGCGAACGCTGATCGACAGATTATTGGCGATCTGTTTGTTGTACAGGCCCGCAGCGGCTGCGACTGCGATCTCCTGCTCGCGGGCACTGAGGCGCGCTTGCAGGACGGGTGCCCCTGATACAAGTGCGGCGTTGAATAGATCTGGCATTTCTCTTCTCCCCAACGACTTGAATTACCCCTATCTAAAATGTTGGAGGCCGATGACGCATCCAAAGATGGACGTCCAGCACGTGCCGCGGCCTCCATGCGAATTCAGGCTACCGCCACATAATTTTTGGTGAAGCGGTCGCTGTGAATTTCCCACAGGATCGGAGTTCCCTTTTCGACAAACCAGCCGTCTCCAGGACCATAGGTCGTGGCTTCGCCACTGGCCTCATCGGTCAAGGTGACTTTGCCTTCGACCACAACCGCATGTTCGGAGAACGGGTAAGTCATGCGGAACTTGCCCCTGACGGTGGAGAAATACCCGCAACATAGCGGCATGTCAGGCGAGCCATGGACCATTTTCCCGAAGCATAGCCCCTCACCTTCCAATATCTCCGATCCCAGATCCGCGACCGTCCCCCAGCTTTCTAGTTCCGGGACAACATTCTGATGTATAGCGAACATGATTAACCTCCTTACACCCCGCTGATCAGCGGCGGCCATTGAAATAACCGGAAATCTGGTGCCAAATCTTTGCGCCTGACAACATGCCACGGCGCAGGGAATCCTTGCCCAGTATGCGAATATGCGGAATCGAACTCATCAAGTCATAGCGGGCTGAGCCTTCGCTCATGCCCTCCGCCAGCACCTTGCAGACGATATGCGACGGCGTCACCCCGAAGCCAGAATAGCCCTGCACATAGAAGGCATTCGGGCGGCCCGACAGCGTACCGATCTGCGGGAACAGATTGGCGCTGCACGCCATCGGCCCGCCCCAGGCATAATCGATCTTCACATCCTTGAGATAAGGGAAAGTTTTGAGCATCAACGGCCGGGTCCAGGCGGCGATGTCGGACGGAAAATATTCGACCATCTGTGTGGCCGATCCATAAAGCAGACGGTTGTCAGCGGTGACGCGATAATAGTCGATTACCGGCCTGATGTCGCTATAGGCGCCCCGGATCGGACTGATACGCTGGATCAGTTCATCCGGCAGCGGCTCGGTCGCGATCTGATAAGCATAGGTGTTGATCGTCTTCCCGTATATTTCCGGTTCCAGACCGGCCAGGAAACTGTCGCAGGCCCAGAGCAGCTTGGACGCCCGGACGCTGCCTGCATTGGTGCGGACGGTGATGCGGTCGCCATATTCGACGCTGATAACCGGGCTGTTTTCGAATATCCGCGCGCCATGGCCAACTAGAGCCATGGCTTCGCCAAGCAACAGGTTCAGCGGATGGACATGGCCACCGCCCATATGCTTGATAGCGCCAGCGAACAGGTCCGATCCGATCACCTTCTGGACGTCCTTGCCCACCAGCAATTCTATATCCTCGCCGGGACTGGCGGCACGAAATTCATCGACCCAACCGCGCAGCGTTTTGAGTTGGCGATCATTGTAGGCGAGATAGGCGTAACCGCGCTGGACGTCGGCATCGATGCCATATTTTTCCGCCCGCCCGCGCAGAATGCCCGCGCCCAGGCTGGCAATGTCGAACAGCGTCTCCAGCCCTTCCTTGCCGACATGCCGCGCCACCGCATTTATATCGTGGCCGATGCCTGCCATCACTTGGCCACCGTTACGGCCAGTGCCGCCATAGCCCAGATGGCGGGCTTCCAAGACGACGGTGTTCGTGAAGCCTTTTTCGGCAAGTTCAAGCGCGGTGTTGATGCCGGAAAAGCCTCCACCGACGATGACGGTATCGGCGTCGATGTCCTGCGTCAGGCGCGGATGATGAACATCATATCTTTTTGTAGCTGTATAATAGTTGAGAGCATCCAGCCGGCGCATCGCTTCCCCCATCGAGCCTCTCCCAAAGTTCGGGGGTAAATCTGACTCGTGAAGCAGCGTTGCGATATGGCGTGTTGCGACAAGAATGTGACAAAGTGCGCCACGCCCGCGGGCGGGTGTCAGGGACGGCGCACCGTGCTCCGCCCCCTCATCAGTGGGCGGCCAGTCCAGTTACGATAGGCGCGGGATAGCACCGATCGTTCCGAATAGCCCAGCGCCTGCACCAGTCCCGCCACACCGCTGCGCCCTTCGCCGATTCGCGCATCGGTCAGCCGGGTGCGGTGATCCCGCAACAGCTGGCGCAGCGAAGTCCCCTCCTCCGCCAACCGGCGTTGCAGGCTGCGTGGAGGAAGGCCGAGCGCCGCTGCCATGCCCGCCAACGTGATCGGCCGCGTGTCGAGATACATGGCAATCAGCCATTCGACCCGCCCGGCAAAGCTATCCTCCGCCAACTGGACCTGAAGCAGTTCGGCCACGTGTCGTTCGAGCACATGCATGAGGTCGCGGTCCTCGACCCGGTTCACGCGCTCGACATCC
>CAMLOA010000237.1 GCA_946481445.1 uncultured Devosia sp.
AGATCGGAAATCAGCGTCTTGGTGAAACCGATCGAACCGGCGCCAATGACCGTAACTTTGAATGACATGACAGTCCTCCAGGAGCAGCATTCACTGCGAATTGGTGAACATAGTGCTAGCCCCCAGGCACTCGCCTTTGGTAGAGAAAGCTTGTGCCATTGCGGGTAATTTTGTGCTCAAAAGCCTCACCGATCACGGTCACGACGTTCGTGTGCTGAACCTGCCCAAGGCGAACGTGCCGCTGCACTGCATGGCGGTGAGCGCCGGCTATGAACAGCGCCGCAACGAAGTCTATTCCTGGGATGGTCTCAAACGCGGAACCTCGCCCTTCCTCGTCATCCAGCACACCCTGGCGGGCGAGGGCCGGCTGGACTTTGCCGGACGCATCTACCGCCTGCTGCCGGGGCAGACCATGGTGCTGACCATGCCGCATGCCCATCGCTACTGGCTGGAGCGCGGCGGACACTGGGACTATTTCTGGCTTGTACTCAACGGTCGCGAAGCATTGCGGCTGGCGCGCGAGATCATCGACGCCAAGGGCCCTGTTCTCTCCCCTTTGCCTGCCTTGGTCGACCGGCTGGCGGCGGCCTGCCTGACCCTGGTCGAGACGCCGGAGATTTCCGCCGGACACGCCTCGGCAGCAGGCTATGGCGCCATGGCCGCCTTGCACGACGCCGCCTTCGGCACGCTGGCCAGCCCCGCCGCCAGCCTGCCCCCCGCCATTGCCAGGGCGGTGGCGCTGGTGGAGGCGGACCTGACGGCCAACCTGCAGGTGGACAGGCTGGCCGACATCGCCGAGATGAGCCGCGCGCATTTCGTCCGCCAGTTCAGCGCAGTTATGGGCATGGCACCATCCGACTTCGTGCTGGAGCGGCGGCTCGAGCGCATCGAACGGCTGCTGCTCGCCACCGACATGACCGTCGTCGCCATAGCCCGGGCCGTCGGGTTTGCCGACGCCAACTACCTTGCCAAGGCGTTTCGCAGGCGGCGGGGCATGGCACCTCTGGAATACAGGGCGGCGCAGCGGATTGTGGCGGGGGTCTAGCCGCAAGCAGGCGGACGCCGCGCCAAATCCGGGTTGCCATCCCGTCCCAAAAGGCGCAAAACGCGGATTGACGTATAGGGCAAGCAAATGACCAATCCTGTCACACAAGATCGGCGGCACTTCGAGGACCTCAAGGTCGGTGAGGTGATCGACCTGGGTCACACGAGGGTGACCAAGGACATGATCATCACCTTCGCGCGCGAATTCGACCCGTTTCCGTTCCATCTCGATGAGGCGGCCGCCAAGGCCAGCCTGTTGGGAGGGCTGGCCTCGAGCGGCTGGCAGACCGGGGCGCTGAGCCTGCGCATGCTGGTGGACAGCTTCCTGAGCAAGATCGCCTCGGCGGGCGGGCTGGGCTTCACCGACCTCAAGTGGCGGAACCCGGTCATGGTCGGCGACACGATCGGCGGCACGGTGACCATTGCCGAACTGCGCCGTTCGGGCAGCCACCCGCAATGGGGCATCATCACCATGGACTTCGACATCCGCAACCAGAAGGACGCGCCGGTCATGAGCATGCGGCTTGCCAACCTGGTCGACACCCGCAACGCGGAAGTGCCGGCATGACACGCTGGTTCGAGAACATCACCGTCGACGAGGTTTTTCCCCTGGGAAGCCATACCTTCACCCAGGACGAGATCATCCGCTTTGCCTCGCTCTATGACCCGCAGTATTTTCACCTCGATCCCGAGGTGGCGCGCCACAGCCATTTCGGCGGCCTGGTGGCAAGCGGCTGGCACACGGTGAGCGTGGGCCATCGCAAGATGGTGGACGCCCTGTTTGCCGAGGAAGAACGGCTGCGCGGCCTGGGCGAGGAGCCCGGCGTCTCGGGCCCCTCCCCGGGTGTCAATACCATGGACTTCAAGGCCCCCGTGCGCCCGGGCGACACGGTGAGCTACGAACTGGTGGTGACCGGCAAGCGTCCGTCCAACTCGATTCCCGGCTGGGGCCTTCTGTTCAACCAGCTGACGGCGCGCAACCAGCATGGCGACCTCGTCTACGAGGCCCACCTGGTCGGCTTTTCCAAGCTGCGCGACTACCGCATGCCCCTGCGGCTCAAAGTGTTGCTCGCGCTCACCAAGGTGCCGGTGATCGGGCCGCTGCTCAAGCGCGCCTCTTGAAAGCCCGGCGGCGCACCGGCACTCTCACGCCCATGCGCCGAATCGCCCTCGCCACGACCCTGCTCGCCCTCTCCGCCGCGCCCGCCTTTGCCTTCCAGGGCAACTGGTCGTGCCGCGATGCGACAACCGAGCGCGTGGGCATCCTGACCATTTATGGCGAGGTCTACGGCTTTGCCGCCATCGCCGCGGGCAGCCCCAATTCGGGCACCGGCACCATTACCGGCTACCAGGATGGCGTCGGCTTCAACGACGGCAACCTGCGCAGCGCGGCCGGCATCCAGGCCGGCCGGCTGATCCCGGACCCGACCTATGGCACCGCGATGCAGCTGGAAACCAGCGATGCCATCGTCATGCTGTGCGTGCCGCGATAGGGGCACCCGACGCCACAAGCATTTCTATCTGGTCATGCCAGCGGGTCCGTTCAAGGGTGCGCGACTTTGTGCCGCGATGGGTTGAACTTTGCCGCCAACGGCGCATTCTTAGCCTGTAGCGCCGGGCCCCTCTGACGCGGACGACGTTTGGTCCGTGTGATGTCGGAGCTACTCCACCTATTCATGGAGATGGTCCGGCGATGGAATCGCTACTTGCCGCCCTTACGGGCGATTTTCTAGGCACCCCCGTCTATTTCTGGGTCGCGTTTATTGCGATCGTGATCGGCCTGCTTGTCTTCGACCTCGGCATCCTGCACCGCGATGAACACGAGATCGAAGCCAGGGAGAGCCTGTTGCTCTATGGCTTCTACGTTTTGATTGCCCTGGCCTTCGGCGGCTGGGTCTGGTTCAGCCGGGGCGCGCAATCCGGCCTTGAATTCTACACCGGCTACCTGATCGAGCAGAGTCTGGCGATGGACAACATGTTCGTCATCGCCACCATATTCGGCTTTCTCGGCATTCCCCGCCTCTACCAGCACCGCGTGCTGTTCTGGGGCATTCTGGGCGTCATCGCCTTCCGCGCCATCCTGATCGGGCTGGGCGCGGCCCTGGTCTACCAGTTCAACTGGATCCTGTTCCTGTTCGGCGCCTTCCTGGTCTTTACCGGCATCCGCATGTTCAGCCACAAGGATGACGAACCCGATATCGAACACAATCCGGTCTTCGTGTTCCTGCGCAAGCATTTCCGCATCACCAAGGAACTGCACGGGCGGAGCTTCACCATCAAGCAGCCGGACCCGAAGACGGGCAAGATCGTCACCTGGCTGACCCCGCTGGCCGTGGCTCTGATCATGGTGGAGGTGGTGGACCTGATCTTCGCCGTGGATTCGGTGCCCGCCGTTTTCGCCGTGACGCAGGACACGTTTATCGTCTACACGTCCAACATCTTCGCCATTCTCGGTCTGCGGGCTCTCTACTTCGCGCTGGCGGCGGCAATGAACCGCTTCCGCTACCTGCAGGTGTCGCTGGCCATCATCCTGGTCCTGGTGGGCATCAAGATCTTCCTCGTGCCGCTGGGCATCAAGATCGACACGCTGCTGAGCCTGCTGGTCACGCTGGGTATCCTGGCCGGGGGTGTGATCTTCTCGCTGTACCGGACCCGCAACGAGCCCGATATCAGTGCCGAGGAGCAGCCCCGCACGGGCCAGCTCGAACCCTGACCTCACATGCGGGCCGGCGGTTGACGCCGGCCCGCAGCCTTTCTATGTTCGGCGCGCTTCCAAGACGAGGTTCCCGCCGAAATGAACTGAGACCCTGCCCCGGACACCAGACGACGAGCCGTTCCGCGATTGCGCGCGACCGGTGCCGTTTCGATGCTGTTCGGCCCGAGGTCAGTTCCCGGTGAATGCCTGCCCTAGCGGCGCGTACCCGACCCGAAGCCTTTCCCGAACGACATTGCTGGCGTCCCACCAAAACAAGCGCCAACCGGCGTGCCTTTGCACGCCTCCATCTCCCAATGTTCAGTCCCGCACCGCGCCTCGAAACGGCCGGTCGGAAGACGGAAAGGCTTTGCCTATGCCCAAGAACCAGTTCCAACGTCCCGCCCCGGTTGTCCGCGACCATAAAGTGCCCCGGCACGGAGCGCCCATTCCAGGGCCGAAGCCGGGCCCGAAACAGGGCCGGCCCGAGCGGCCCGGCCCGGCGCTCCTGCCACCTCTGGAGGCGCTGCTGGGCAAGTCCCGGCCATAAACCTGAGGCTCCGGGCCGCACGGTCCGGAGCCGATCCGGGCGGGCAATGCGACCTTGCCCAGTCTTGCCGCATTTACGGGTTAACCCGGCAGGCAAGATCAAGAAGGAGGCGACCATGGGCAAGATCCAAGAGATCGTGTTCGACTGCGACAAGCCATCCAAACTGGCCGCCTTCTGGGCCGGGTTGCTGGAAGGCTACGCCATCCGTCCTTATGACGAAGCCGAGATCGCCAGGCTGGCGGCGCTGGGCCTGACGCCCGAGACGGACCCC
>CAMLOA010000238.1 GCA_946481445.1 uncultured Devosia sp.
ATGCACGTCGCCGATCATGGCATAGGATGCGGTGACGCCGCCCGTGGTGGGATTGGTCAGCACCACGAAGAAGGGCAGGCCCGCCTCGCGCAGGCGCAGCACGGCCACGGTGGTACGCGGCATCTGCATCAGGCTGAGCGCGCCTTCCTGCATGCGGGCGCCGCCGGAGGAAACGAAGAGCACGAAGGGCGTCCGGCGCTCCACCGCGGTTTCGAGACCGGTGATGATCCCCTGCCCGGCCGCCATGCCCAGCGAGCCGCCCATGAAATCGAAATCCTGCACGGCGACGGTGACGTCGCGCTTGTAGAGCTTGCCGACAGCGACGATGACGCTGTCTTCGAAGCCGGTCTTGGCGCGGTTTTCCTTGAGCCGGTCGGTGTAGCGCTTCTGATCGCGGAACTTGAGCGGATCGACCGGCACGGTGGGAACCGGGACCAGGCTATAGGCGCCGTCATCGAGGAAGGTCTTGAGCCGGTCCACCGGCTTGATCTTCATGTGGTAGCCCGAATTGGGGACCACCCACTGGTTTGCCTCGAGATCGCGGTAGAACACCATCTCGCCGGACTCGGGATCCTTGACCCACAAATTCTCGCCGATGTCGCGCTTCTGCCCGAGGAAGGAGCGGATTTTCGGGCGGACGAAGTTGTCGATCCAGTTCATGGCATGCCTCGCGGGGGGACGTCTTGGGCGCGTCCACTAAGCCTCAATTGTGGCAAATCTTATCAGGGCTTGCGCCGGGGGGCAAAGGGCGCGCCCGCCCTGTGGAGAGTTTCGGGATGGCGCCACGATTCTGCCGGTATTGGAACGAAATGGCTCCCTGCCCGGTTGTGGGACCACTCGCGTCAACAACAGAAGGGTCAAACCCAAAATGAACTCGATCATCTATCTGGTGGGTCTCGTCGTCGTCGTGATGGCCATCCTGTCCTTTATCGGCCTCGCATAAACCGGAGGGGAGAAACACCATGGCACTCGATACTCCTGCCGGAGTCGCCGTCGTCGAAACCACCACAACGAGCCGCGATGCCGGGGGCTATGTGGACTGGCCCGCCATCCTGGCGGGCATCGTGCTGGCCTCGGCGATCAGCGTCACGCTGATCAGCTTCGGCTCGGCGATCGGCCTCAACTTCCTCGACTTCAACGCCCGCGAGGGTGCCAGCCCGATCTTCATCGGCATTGCCGCGGCGAGCTGGTTCCTGTGGGTCCAGATTTCGAGCTTCATGGCTGGCGGCTACCTCACCGGCAGGCTGCGCCGCCGCTATTTCGATGCCAATGAGGACGAGAGCGACCTGCGCGATGGGGCCCATGGCCTGCTGGTCTGGGGTGGCTCGGTCGTGCTCGGCGCCGTCATCGCGGTCAGCGGCATCGGCGCGGCTGCCAATGCGGTGGGCAATGCCGCCGCCACGGTGACTGAAGCGGCCTCCAACGTCGCCGAGGACGCCGTCGACCCCAACGCCTATTTCGTCGATACGCTGTTCCGCTCCAACCAGCCGGTCGATGCGGCAGTGGCCCGAGACGAAGCCGGGCGCATCTTCGCCCAGGCGGCACTGGGTGACGGCACGGTCGCCGACGAGGACCGGGCCTATCTCGCCACCGTCGTGGCGGCCAATACCGGGCTCGCCCCCGAGGAAGCCCAGGCGCGCGTCGACCAGGTGATCGCCAATGTCGAAGCGGCACGCCAGCAGGCGCTGGAAGCGGCCCGGGTGGCACGCAACACCGCCATTATCGGCGCCTTCCTGCTCGCCGCCTCGCTGCTGATCTCGGCCATCGGTGCCTATTGGGCGGCCCAGAAGGGCGGCAACCACCGCGACAAGAACAGCGTCTTTGCCGACGTCTTCCGCCGGTTCTAGATCAAGGAGAAAAGCTCATGTTTCGCGCTCTCGGACTCTGGCTGCTCGGCGTGCCGATCTGGCTGATCCTGATCATCATCTTCTTCATCAACTGACGCCAAGGGGCGGGACACGTGTCCCGCCCCTTTGAGCTTGTTGGCCGCCAATCCCCACCACGTCATTCCCGCGCAAGCGGGAACGTCTGTTTCCCACGAGCATCCCAACGGGGGTCCCCGCCTTCGCGGGGATGACACGGTGGAGGATGCGGGCCAGATGCTATGGCAGCTTGTGCCCCGCGGTCGTGAAGAGGCGGTACCATTCCTCGCGCGTCAGTTCGACATCGGAGCCGGCGGCAGCATCGCGGACGCGGCCGGGATTGGTGGTGCCCAGCACGACCTGGATATGGGCCGGGTGGCGGGTGATCCAGGCCACGGCAATGCCGGTGGGGGTGACGCCGTACTTTGCGGCCAGTTCGTCGATGGCGGCATTGAGCTCGGGCAGGTTGTTGTCGCCCAGGAAGACCCCGTCGAAGAAGCCCTTCTGGAAGGGCGACCAGGCCTGCAGCATCATGCCCTTGAGGCGCGAATAGTCGAGCAGGCCGACATCGCGCGATATGGACTGATCGAGCCCGGCCATGTTGGCGGCGATGCCCTGGGCGATGAGCGGCGCGTGGGTGATCGAGAGCTGCACCTGGTTGGCAATGAGCGGTTGCCGGATGGCGGTCTTGAGCAGTTCGATCTGGCCGGGCGTGTGGTTGGAGACGCCGAAATGGCGCACCTTGCCGGCGGCCTGCAAAGCGTCGAAGGCGATGGCGACCTCTTCGGGCTCGACCAGCGTATCGGGGCGGTGCAGCAGCAGAACGTCGAGATAATCGGTCCTGAGGGCGGCTAGGGACTCATCGACCGTAGCCAGGATGTGTTCCTTGGAAAAGTCGAAGAACCCCTTGCGGATACCGACCTTGGACTGGATGACGATCGCCTCGCGCTCGGCAGATGTCAGGCGGATGGCCTCGCCAAAGCGCTTTTCGCAGAAATGGCGCTCACCGCCATAGATGTCGGCATGGTCGAAGACGTCGACCCCGGCATCGCGCGCTGCGCCGAACAGGGCCTGGATCTCGCCGTCGCTCATCCTGTTGATGCGCATCAGGCCCAGCACGACGCTGGAGACGCTGCGGCCGGTATGGGGGAAGGCATAGGTTTTCATGGGTGATTCCTCGTTTCGTCGAGGATACCCCCACCCAACCGCCCCCTGATAGGGGGGCGGGCCAATTGTGCGTGGGGAGGGCGCCGGCCATTCGGCCGTAGGCCTCATGGCCTTTCTCGCTCAAATCGCGCCACTGGCGCGATTTATCCCTGCGGGCCGCTCGAAAGTGTCGGAAATCTTCAATTCGGCGCGGACGGCATTTTCTAGAACCGATGCATGGGCGGCGGATGAACCGCGGCCAAGCAAAGGAGACAAAAATGACCATCACCCCGTTCAAGATCGCCATTGCCGATGCCGAGATCGCCGCGCTCAAGCAGCGGCTGGCCGATGCCCGCCTGCCCAATCACTTCAGCACCGACTGGTCGCGCGGGCAGCCCGTGCCCTTCATCGCCGAACTGGTGGCGCAGTGGCGCGATGGCTACGACTGGCGCCAGCACGAAGCAGCGCTCAATGCCTATCCGCAGTTCCTGACCGAGATCGACGGGCAGACCATCCATTTTCTCCATATCAAGTCCGGCGAACCCGATGCGCTGCCGCTGATCCTGACGCATGGCTGGCCCTCGAGCGTCGCCGAGTTCCTGCCGGTGATCGGCCCGCTGACCGATCCGCGCGCCCATGGGCTGGATGCGGCGCAGGCCTTCGACCTGGTGATCCCGTCGCTGCCGGGCATCGGCTTTTCCACCCCGCTTTCCGGTCCGGGCTGGAATGCCGAACGGACCGCCAAAGCCTGGCACGAACTGATGACCCGGCTGGGCTACAAGCGCTACGGCGCGCAAGGCAGCGATGCCGGGGCGCTGGTGACCCGCGAATTGGCCATCCTGGCGCCGGAGGCCCTTGTCGGCATCCATGTGCAGCAGATCTTTGCCTTTCCCAGCGGCGCCGCAGGCGAAATGGACAGGCTCAGCCCGTTCGAGATGGAGGGCTTTGCCAATCTCGACAAGCACCAGAAATATGCCGGCTATGCCGATATCCAGTCCAAGCGTCCCGGCACGCTGAGCTATGGACTGGTGGATTCCCCGGTCGGCCAGCTGGCCTGGAGCAGCGAATTGTTCTTCGGCTTCGAGGGCCAGGCAGCCGAGACGTTCGACCGCGAGACCTTCCTCACCCACGTGTCGCTCTACTGGTTCACCAGGAGCGGCAGCGCGCAGGGCGACCAGTATTTCGAGAATGCGCAGACCGGCGGGGGCTATCGCGAAATCCCGACCGCCGTGCCCTTGGCGGTTGCCTCGTTCCCCGACGACTTCCGCTCCGTGCGCAGCTTCGTCGAGCGGTCGTTCAGCACCATCGTGCAGTGGACGGAAATGCCGCGGGGCGGCCATTTCGCCACCCATGATGCGCCCGACCTGCTGGTGGCCGACATGCGGAGCGCATTTGCAAAGATGGGGTGAGGCTGCCTCCCACCACCATCGTGGCTCCCCTCACTCCCTCCCAGCCTCCCCCATCAAGGGGGAGGTGCCGTCTGGCGTGTGTGGCAACGTCGTGGCACCCGCTGACGCCCCGGCAGCGATCTGGCGGGGC
>CAMLOA010000239.1 GCA_946481445.1 uncultured Devosia sp.
AGCCCGACAGCATGTTGGCAAAGCCGGGCGTCGCCACCCGCTCGGGAGCCACATAGAGCAGGTCCAGCTCGCCGTTGCGCAACTGGCGCCGCACGCTGGCCGACTCCTCGGCGCTCAGCGAGGAATTGAGCGCCGCCGCCGCCACGCCGGCCTGCTTGAGCGCCTCGACCTGGTCGCGCATCAGCGCGATGAGGGGGGAGATGACGATGCCCACGCCGGGACGGCAGATGGCCGGGATCTGGTAGCACATGGACTTGCCGGCGCCGGTGGGGAAGAGCACGACCGCATCGCCGCCATCGACCACATGGCGCACGACATCGGCCTGCTGTCCGCGGAAGCTCCTGTGACCGAACGTGTCGCGCAGCACGTCGAGCGGATCGCGCGGCATGGCCATGCGGCCCGGCGCAAACAGGTCGATGCTCGATTGGTCAATGCTCACCCCGTCCTTGAATCACAGGGGCGGGGTGAGCCGCAAGGCGGCAGATTTCACATGCCGCTTCTATCCACCGACGATCTCGCCGCCATTGGGGTGCAGGACCTGCCCGGAAAGGTAAGAACTCTCCTCGCAGGCGAGGAACAGGTGGCAGGTGGCCACCTCCCAGGGCTGTCCGGCCCGCTTCATGGGCTGGGTGGAGCCGAATTCGGCCACCTTGTCGGCGGGGAAGGTGGCGGGAATGAGCGGGGTCCAGATCGGGCCGGGCGCCACCGCGTTCACGCGGATGCCCTTGTCGGCGAGGTTGCCCGCCAGCGAACGGGTGAAGGCCACGATGGCCCCCTTGGTGGACGAATAGTCCAGCAGCGTCGGCGAACCGCGATAGGCAGTGACCGATGTGGTATTGACGATGGCAGCGCCCTTGCCGAGATGCGGCATGGCCGCCTGCGTCAGGTAGAAATAGCCGAAGAGGTTGGTCTGGAAAGTCTGCTGCAGCTGCTCGGGCGTGATGTCGGTGATCTCGTCCTGCGGATGCTGCTCGGCGGCGTTGTTGACGAGCACGTCGAGCCTGCCGAAGGTCTCGATCACCTTGCCGACCACGTTGTCACAGAATGCCTTGTCCCCCACTTCGCCGCGGATCAGCAGGGCCTGCTTGCCCTCGCCCTCGACCGCGGAGGCGGTGAGCCTGGCGTCCTCGGTTTCCTCGAGATAGACCAGCGCGACCTCCGCACCCTCGCGGGCGAAGAGCACGGCGCAGGCCCGACCTATGCCGCTGTCACCACCGGTGATGATGGCGACCTTTCCCTTGAGCCGCCCATTGCCGGCAAACCTGGGCATGTAGTCGGGCTTGGGGTGCATTTCGGTTTCGCGCCCGGGCTGGTGGTCCTGCTGCTGGGGCGGGTTGATCTTCCTGGCGGCCGATCCGGACATGACGGTGGTCCTCCTAGTGATGGGCGTGGTGTTCGGCGTTGCGCTTGCGCGTGGCAGCAGCCTTCTTGGCCGAGGCCGACCGCTCCGCGGCGGAGCGGTTCGCGCTGGCCTCGCCGCCCTTCTTGCCGCCCTTGTGGGCAGCCGGGTGGCCAGTATCCTTGCCGCGGCCCGAGCCGGACTTCTTGCCGCCGCCATCGTCCTTGTTGACGGTGGCCCAGGCCCGCCGCTCGGCCTCCTCGTGGGATATGCCGCGATCCTCGTAGCCTTGCTCGATATGCTCGGCCTTGCGCTTCTGCTTGTCGGTATAGGCGGATTTGTCACCTTGGGGCATGGCACCTCTCCTTGAATTGGGACGAGGACGGGCGCGGGTGGGACAAGGGCTCGGCTGCCGCTTCGTTGGCCGGACCGGGAAACCGGAAAAACCGGTCCGTTCCCCATACCACCATGTCCGGTTGACGCGCGCCGGTCCTCTGGCGGGGCCAATCGTTTGGGGCTGGGGTTGGTTCCTTCACCTTTGCCCGGCAGGGGCGCGCGAAAATCAGTGCATCGGCCTGCTCAGATAGGGCGAGCCCCGCCGCGCGAAGCGCCACGGTGTCTCGACACCCTTGGTGATGCCGATACGCGGGCCGGCGGCCACATCATGGTCGGCGTCGCGTGCGATGAGGCGGAATGGCGGGGCGTCGAGCGGCAGGCCGTTCTGGGCAATGGTCACCCCCAGCGCCTGGCACAGCTTGCCCGGACCCGAGCAGAGCTGGCGCTCCCCCACCCCGCCGCGCCGCTCATGCATGATCGCCGTGCCCTGCATCGGCTCCAGCGCCCGCACCAGCACGGCACTGCCCGGCCGGCAGACGAAATTGAGGCACCAGTGGATGCCGTAGATCTTGTAGACATAGGCATGGCCCGGCGGTCCGAACATGGCGGCATTGCGTGGCGTCGGGCCGCGAAAGCTGTGCGAGGCCGGGTCGGCCCGGTCATAGGCTTCCACCTCGACCAGCGGTCCGCCGACACCATCGACCAGCAGGATGGCGCCGATCAGGTCGCGGGCGACATCTGGGGCGGGACGGTCGAAGAAAGTGGGGGTGAGTTTGGTCATCGGAGGTCGTTGCCCCACCCCCTCCCAGCCTCCCCCATCAAGGGGGAGGTGCCGTTCAGTGGGTTGAACTGGATCGCGCCCAATGAGTGGAGAGAAACCTCCCCCTCGATGGGGGAGGTAGGAGGGGGTGACTGCCAGGGCATCGCGAAGCGCCCCCTACCCCACCCTGCCCCGCGCCGCGACCGTCACCGTCTCCACCAGTTCGTCCCCGCGCACCAAATGAACGGCGTCGAACAGATTGCTCACCACGCAGGAATGGTTGGGAATGATGCGCAACCTGTCGCCGATGGAAGGGCGGGAGGCGCAGGCTGTGAGGTCCACTGTACCGTGCTCCTCGCTGAGGCCCACGATCACCGCTTCCGGATAGGCCTCGATCAGGCCGAAGCCGGTCATGCCGAGCAGGTCGCTGGTCAGCGCCTTGGAGCCGGCATCGATGATGGCGCGATCCGGCGTGGGGCGGCTGACCACGGTTGCGAGCACTGTCAGCGCGCAATCGGCATAGGTGCCCACGCCCTTGGCCACCTGGTAGCGATCCATGTAGATATAGGTGCCGGGGCGGTGCTCTGTCGCCGCAGTCACCTCGTGGGCGCGCCAGATGTCGGGCGTGCCGCCATTGGAGACCACGGCAGGGGGCAGGCCGGCAGCCGTGAGCGCGATGCGCGCGGCAGCGAGCCAGGCCGCATTGGCCTCCACCTGCCCGGCGGCCGGATAGGTCATCAGCCCGCCAAAAAGCAGCCCCGGCGAATTGGCGATCTTCTCGGCCAGCGCCAGGGCGGCGGCGGGTGTCTGCACACCGCAGCGGCCCATGCCGGTATCGCATTCCACCAGCACCGTCAGGGGCTTGCCGCTGCCGGCAAAGGTCGCCGACAGGCCCTCGACGGTTTCGGCACTGTCGGCGGTGACCGACAGGTTGACCCGCTCGTGCAGCGCCTTGAGCCGGGCAAGCTTGGCCGGGCCGATGATGTTGTAGGGCAGGAAGATTTCGGTAATGCCGGCGTCGGCGAAGACTTCCGCCTCGCCCAGCTTCTGGACGGTGATGCCCACGGCGCCCAGTTCCATAGTCCTTTTGGCAAAGCGCGGCAGCTTGTGCGTCTTGATATGGGGACGCAGCTTGAGCCCGTGGCTGTCGGCATAGTCCTGGACGCGCCGGAGATTGGCCTCGACGCGGTCCATATCGATCAGCACGGCCGGGGTATCGAGTTCGGATATGGCTGTCATTTGCCCCTCAGGACGTCATCGACGAAACGCAGATTGCCCGCAGTCAGGCCGGCATCGACCGGCAGCACCGTGCCCGATATGCCCGAGCTCGCATCCGAGCAGAAGAACAGTGCCGCATTGGCAACTTCGGCGGGCGATACCATGCGACCCAACGGGTAGTGGGGCAAGACATTGTCGAGCAGTGTTGGATCAGCCGCCAGCCTGTGATCCCAGGCCGGTGTACGGACCGATCCCGGGCAGACGACATTGGCGCGCACGCCATCGCCACCGCGCTCGACGGCAATAGCCCTGGCATAGGCGATGAGCCCGGCCTTGGCCGCCGAATAGGCCGGGTTGCCGAAATGGGCCAGCGCATTGACCGAGGAGATGAAGACCAGGCTCCCGCTGCCCCGCCGGGCCATGCCGGCCACGATGGGATCGGTCATGGCATAGGCGCCATTGAGGTTGATGGCCATTTCCGAGGCCCAGACGGCGTCGTCCAGCTGACCCAGATGCTCGGCTCGGGTGAAGCCGGCATTGGACACGACGGCGTCGGGCACACCATGCCGCTCGATATGGGCAAGCACCGCCGCACGCGTGGCGGAAGGATCGGCCTGGTCGAACAGGATCGTGCCGCCGAGGTCGAGCCCATCCAGCATGGAGGCATCGCGGTCGGCGCCGATGACCGCGGCTCCTGCCGCGCGGAAAGCCGCGACCAGCGACCGGCCAATGCCGCCACCGGCACCCGAGATGAGCACCGTCTTGCCATCGAGGCGGAAGGGGGAAGTTTCGTTCATGCGTCAGCCTCGTTCTACGGTCCCTTATAGGCCACGCAGTCGATCTCGACCTTGCAATCGACCATCATGTGGC
>CAMLOA010000240.1 GCA_946481445.1 uncultured Devosia sp.
CCGTCTCGAAGTTGAGCAGGCTGTCGATGGCCTTGCCATTGGCGTCGGTGTCGGACTCGTTCATGTCGCGGCGGATGGAAATGCGCCAGTTCGAGGCCTTGATGGTGAAATAGAGGTAGCCCCAGATCATCAGGACGAGAACGCCCAGATAGCTGATGCCGAACATCCAGACGAAGATGATCGCGGTGATCGCAAACTCGACAATGGTCGGCGCGATATTGAGCATGGTGAAGCGGACGACCGTTTCAATGCCCTTGGTTCCGCGTTCGATGACACGGCTGAGGCCGCCGGTGCGCCGCGCCAGATGGAAGCGCAAGGAGAGCCGATGCAGGTGATGGAACGTCTCGAGCGCCAGCTTGCGCACGGCGTTCTGACCGACGCTGGCAAACAGGACGTCGCGCAGCTGCTGGAAGCCGGCATCGACGATGTTGCCCACCACATAGGCGACGACCAGCACGATCGGTACAGCCAGGCCCAGGATCACGGCCCCATTCGGGGCCGAGCCATCGAGGCTGTCGATGATGCCCTTGTAGGCGAAGGGAATGAGGGTGGTGGCGACCTTGCTGACCAGAAGGGCACCGATGGCCAGGACGACCTTGAGCCGCAGGTCGGCACGGTCGGCGGGCCACATATAGGCCCAAAGGTTCCGCACAGTGGCGAAAAGGTTTCCCTCGTCCGCGCTGACGGACGGCTTCTTTCCAGCAGTGTCTACTGACATCAGGCGGGTTCCGCTTCCTGTTTGGCAGTGGTGCCCAGACCCGCAAGCATGCCGGAATAGGCCGAACCCAGTTCGGCCAGGCGCGCATGCTGCACGATATAGCAGTTGCGGGTGCCCTTGGGCTTGCGCTCGATCAGGCCGGCATCGAGCAGCACCTTGATGTGCTGGCTGACGGTGGACTGGGCCAGCGGCAGTTCTTCGGTCACGTCGGCGCAGCAGCATTCGCGCTGCTGGTTGGCCAGGATGCGCAGAATGCTGAGCCGCACGGGGTGGCCCAAGGCGCGCATGATGGTTGCAATGTCGTCGTCGTGCATGAAGGTTTGCTGCTTGATCGGTGAATTACGATAGACATGGCCCCTATGGGCGCAAAAATCAATGGCCCGCCGGAGCGGCGGGCCATTTTTCGTCTCAGTTGCCGGCGCCTTCGGGCAGATCGAAGACCTGTCCGGGGTAGATCCGGTCCGGATCACGGATCTGGCCGGTATTGGCCTCGTAGATGGTGGTATAGCGTATGCCCTCGCCATAAACGCGTCGCGCAATGGTCCAGAGGTTGTCGCCCCGCCGGATGATGGCCTTGCCCGAAGCAAAGCGCTGGGCATTCGGATCGCCGACAGCCACCGCAACCATGGTCGGCACCTCTGGCTCTTCGACGGCGGCAGGTTCAGCCGCATCCACCGCGGGCGCCTCGGCTGCGGGGGGCTCGGTCGCAGGAGCCTCCGTGGCCACAGCAGCGGGGGCGGCATTTGCGGGTGCCACGGGCGCTTCGAGCGCGGGCGCAGCAATGGTGGGTTCTGCGGCGGGAGCCTCCGCCTCTACCGGGTCGGCGGCCGGTGCGGGTTCAGTCGGAACCACTGGTTCAGCCGCCGGCACAGTCGGTTCGCCGTCGGTCGATTCGCGGCCCGGCGTGGCCCCGCCATCAACCCGTGCAGGCTCGGACGCGCTGCCCTCAGGGGTCGGAGCGTCTGCGGGTGGCGGCTCAACCGGCTGCGGCTCGGTTGCAGGGGCTTCCGCGGTGACGGCGTCCGCTGCGGCAGACACGGCCGGTGCGTCTTCGGCACCCTGCTGTTCGGGGTCTGGTGTCGCAACCGCCACCGGCTCGGTTGCCGCCGGCGGTTCGACCGCGGCCGATTCCGCTTCCGCCGGTTCTGTGGCAGCCGGCTGGTCGGCCGTGGGCGGCTCGGACGGCGTGCTCACCTCAGCCTCCGGCGCGGAGGCGACCGCCATCGGCTCTTCGGCCTGCGCAACCGCGGTCGGTTCGGCGGGTTCGGGGAGCTCGACCACGAAATTGACTTCGGCGCGCGATGCAACCTTGGCCGTACCGGGCTGCAGCATGTCGATTCGCACGCGCTGGGATGGATTGCCGAGCACAGGTCCGGCTTCCACCAGCCAGCGTCCATCCTCGACTTCGGCATCGGCGACAAAGGCATCGTCGACATAGAGGCGCATCGTGGCGCCCTCCGGGCCACCGCCAGCAAAGAAGGTCCTGTCACCCTCGATTTCGATGGCGTCGATGGTCGGAGGCACGCCCTCAAGGACGATGGCGGGCACGTCCGGGCTTTCTGCGCCCGGATCGACTGCTGCCAGTTCGGTGTCCGTCGCGGCCGCGGCCTCCGGCTCGGCGGCTTCAACTGGCGCCTCCGGCGTCTGGGCGGGGACGTCGGCCGGGGCCGGCGCAGCCGCGACGTCGGCCTCGGTGGGCGCCGCCGGTTCGGTGGCTGCCGTTTCGGTAACGGGGGCCACGGTCTCGGCAGCAGGCTCGGCCGCCGGAAGCTCATCGGTCACGGCGGCCACGGCAGGTTCAGCCGCCGGCTCGGTTTCGGTGGCGGCTTCGGCAGGCATATCGGCTGGGGCCGGCGTCTCGGCTTCGGCGACAACCGGCTCTGCGGCAGGCTCGGCTGCCGGGGCCGGCGCCTCGGTGCCGGCGGCCGCTGCGTCGGCCGGGAGCTCTTCGGCAGTGGCGGTTTCGGCAACCGGAGTCTCGGCCGCAGCAGAAGTGTCCGCCGGCTGCTCGACCGGATCGGCAGCTGCCAGCTCAGTGGTTTCGGAGGCAATTGCGGGGCGGTCCAGGCCCTGGAGAATGTCGCTCGCCTGGCCCGGCACGCTGGCAACGACCAGCGGCTCGCTGGTCTTGTCCTCGGCGATGGCCACGACGAAGGACTGTTCCGCCCGCCCTTCCTTGCCCGCTTCACCCAAGGTGATTTCGGCGCCGCCCGGAGGCAGCGGCTGGTCGGGCACGAGCACCCAGTCCCCGCTGGTTTCGACGGTGGCACGGCCCAGAAGCGAACCGTTGGAGAAGACTTCCACCTCGGTGCCCGGCGTACCGCTGCCGGCGATGACCACGGAGCCATCGGGCTCGGCGCGGAGCAGGCCAAACGTTGCGGCGATGAGGTTTTCGGGAACAGCCGGAGCTGGTTCCTCTGCCTCGACAGGGGCGACCTCGGCTGCCGGGGTCTCCGGCTCGGTGGCAGGGACAGGCGCCTCGACCGGTGCTTCCGGCGCGGCGGGAGCAGCGGGGAGGATTCCCGCTTCAGTCATCTTGCCGCGCAGGCAGACGCCCATGCCTTCGGCGGAATTGAAGCAGGTGACCACCGACGGGCCGGCGAGCACACCAATGACGACAACAAGAGTAACCGCCGCTGCCCCGAGGGTTAGAGCGAGAGGTTGTTTCGGAGCGGTTTCGGCCAGTTTGTCCTCCCGGACCGTTGCGGCAGCCGCATCGCTGCGCAGGCTGCCCGGTTAAGCCACCTTGCCTGTTGTCCCCTGAGCCGCTTCAGTCTTCAACAGCTTGTATGTGATCGACTCATACAGAGCTTCAAATGAAGCATCAATGATGTTGGGCGACACGCCGATCGTGTACCAGCGCTCCCCGGTGCCATCGCGACTTTCCACCAGTACACGGGTGACCGCGCCCGTGCCGCCGTCCAGGATACGCACCTTGAAGTCGACCAGTTCCAGGTCCTCGATACGGGACGAGTACTTACCCAGATCCTTGCGCATGGCGAGATCGAGGGCATTGACGGGGCCGTTGCCTTCGGCAACCGACATCAGCAGTTCGTCTTCGACGCGGATCTTGACCACCGCTTCGGTGACCGTGATCTCCTCGCCAAGGGCATTGTGCCGGCGCTCCACACTGGTGCGGTAGTTCTCGACCGTGAAGTAGCTGGGCAGCGTGCCCAGCACTTCATGGGCGAGGACGGCAAAGGAGGCGTCGGCGCCGTCATAGGAATAGCCGCGCGCCTCGCGGTCCTTGACGGTGGCGAGGAGTTTTTCCAGGCGCCGATCATCCTTGGCCAGGTGAATGCCGTGGCGGGCCAGGGCGGTGAGCAGGTTTGACTTGCCGGCCTGCTGGCTGACCATGATCGAGCGCTCGTTGCCGACGCTTTCGGGCGGAACGTGCTCGTAGGTCGAGAAATCCTTGAGCAGGGCCGAAGCATGGATGCCGGCCTTGGTGGCGAAGGCCGAGGCGCCGACATAGGGCGCCTGCCGAGTGGGCGCGCGATTCAGCCGATCATCGAAAGCGCGCGAAATCTGCGTCAGACGCGCCAGGCGATCAAGGCCGATGCCAAGTTCGAAGCGTTCGGAATACCAGGGCTTTAGGAGCAGAGTCGGAATCAGTGTGACAAGATTGGCGTTGCCGCAGCGTTCACCGATGCCGTTGAGCGTGCCCTGGATCTGGCGGACGCCGGCCTCGACGGCGGCCAGCGTGTTGGCAACAGCCTGGCCGGTATCGTCATGGGCGTGGATGCCGAGCCTGTCGCCCGGGGCGACGGCCAGCACCTTGCCGACGATGTCGTGGATT
>CAMLOA010000241.1 GCA_946481445.1 uncultured Devosia sp.
GACTGGATCGTAACCGTCCCGCGCGTGGGTTACCGGATGGAGCTGGACGCAGGCCCTGCCGCCCCGGCGCCCGGGGAGGAGGCGGGGCCGCCCAGCCTGGCCGTCATGCCCTTCATCAACCTGAGCGGTGACAACACGCAGGACTACTTTGCCGACGGCATCGCCGAAGACCTGATCACCGCACTGAGCCGGTTCAAGACCTTTTCGGTGGTGTCCCGCCACTCGTCCTTCCTCTACAAGGGCCGCGCCCTCGACGTGCGCGCCGTGGCCCGTGAACTGGGGGTGCGCTATCTGCTCGAAGGCAGCATGCGCCTGGCAGGCGAGCGCGTGCGGGTGACGGTGCAACTCGTCGACGCCGCCAGCGGCACCCATCTGTGGGCCACCAGCGTCGACGGGGCGCTGGGGCAGATCTTCGAGTTCCAGGACCGCATCACCGAGTCGGTCATCGGCCTTGTCGAGCCACAAATCCGGCGAGCCGAGATCGACCGAGCCCGGCGCCGCTGGCCGACCAGCCCCAAGGCGTATGACCACTTCCTTCGCGCCCTGCCCCACTTCTATTCCAACGACCCGGCCGGCTACGACCTGGCTCTCGGCCACCTCGCCCAGGCCATGACCCTGCAGCCAGACTATGCACTGGCGCAGGCCTATGCCTCCTGGGCACTGGCGCGAAAGAGTCTCATCACCCTCACCCACCTGAGCGCCGACCAAACCCGGCAATGCCTGGACCTGGCCCGCGCCGCACTGGTGCACGGCAGCGACGACCCAACGGTGATGGTGGTCGGCGCGCATTCGCTGCTCGCGATCGGTCACATGCGAGCGGAAGGACTGGCCCTCATCGAACGGGCGCTGCAGGACAACCCCAACAATTCCACCGTGCTGGTCCTGGGCGGTATCTGCCACATGCTGGCCGGCGACCTGGACCAGTGCGAGGCCTGCAGCCTGCGCGCCTACCAGTTGAGCCCTGGCGCCCCCGAGGCCTATGAGAGCCTGGCCGTTGTCGGCTTCGCCCGGTTTTTCAAACGCGATTTCGCGGGGGCCATCGAGTGGCTGGAGCGATCCCGCGCCACGCTGGTGGACTGGCCACCGACGTACTGGATGCTGACGGCCGCCTATGCCCATCTCGGCCGGCTCGACGACGCCCATGGCCTCCTGGCCCGCCTGCTGGAACTGGCGCCGCGGACGAGCCTGGAGCGGCTGACGGTGATGCTGGCCCGCTCGCCCGAAAGGATGCCCCTGCTTGCCGACGGCCTCAGGCGCGCAGGGCTGCCCGAGCGATGAAGGGGCGCCCTTTTTGCAACTTTTAGGATCGGTTTGAGGACCTAGCCGGCTCGCGGGAGCCATGGTGTCACGTGACGCAGACAGCGCGTCGCAGAGGAGTGAACCAAGATGGACATCTTTCTCGCCGCCCTCGTGCATGCCAGCACGACAATGCCCACCAACCCCGCCTGGAAGCAGGACGAAGACGCCTATTACGCCGCCTTGCCCGATGCCCCGCCCGACATCGTGCCGCATGGTCTTCTGGTGCGGCTGCGCCAGGCAAGCCTCGCCATCGCCGAGCGCGCAGGCCGCCGTCACATGACCCACGGCGCCTGATCAGGAAGGACGAGCAGAATGACCCTCGACATCATCGGCGCCGGCTTCGGGCGCACCGGCACGAGCTCGCTCAAGACCGCCCTCGAACATCTGGGCTTCGGCCCCACCCACCACATGTTCGAAGTGCGTGACAACCCCCACCTGCTGCAGCCCTGGCAGGCAGCGGCCGCCGGGGAGCCGCTCGACATCGCGCGCGCCTTTGCCGGCTATCGCTCGCAGGTGGATTGGCCCGGCGCCCGCTACTGGCGGGAACTGGCGCAGTTCTATCCGCAGGCCAAGGTCATCCTGACCGTTCGCGACCCCGACCTATGGTTCGACAGCGTACAGGCGACGATAGCCCCGTTCATCGCCGGCCGCGGCCAGCATGGCGCCGACCACCCCAACGCCATCGCGCAGATGGGGTACGAGCTGATCGTCAAGCCCCTGTTCGATGACCGCCTGTCCGACCGCGCCCATGCCACCGCGATCTTCCGCCAGCATGTCGAGGACGTGCAGGCGGCCATCCCGGCCGAACGCCTGCTCACCTTCGACGTCAGCCAGGGCTGGGCGCCCCTGTGCGCCTTCCTCGGCTGCCCGGTCCCTGGCATCAGCTTCCCGCGCCTCAATTCGTCGCGCCAGTTCGTCGAGGAGGAATGGTCAGGGTCGTGATTGCGCAGGCGTGGTTTGCGCGGGGCGCAAATTGCGATAGCGTGGACCCAAGGGGGCACGTCCATGCGACGACTGCTGCTTGCCTATGCCGTGCTGGCGACGGTGCTGACTGGCACCGCAGGAACGGCTTTTGCCTTCTCGGGAGAAGACCTGAGCGACGGCGATCCCTGGCATCACGAGAACATCACCCGGCGGGCACTGGCGGGCGACCCGCCGCGCTACGAGGGTGCCGGATTCTCGCCGGCCGCCGCCGCCGCGATTGCCTGGCACGCCGACTATGTCGACAGCTATGCCTATAACCCGCTTTGGTGGTTGCAGGGCGAAGGCGGGCGGCTCGACGCCGTCCTGGTGGGGCAGCCTGAATTCGCCAAACTGCATTTCGATGACGTGTTCTCCACCACCGGCATACTCGACACCTGGCAGCGCTATGCTGCGGGCACGCTGGCGGGCCTCTATTGGGCATCGCTGCAGCCTGGCGGGGGCGACCTGACGGCCGGCCAGAACATTCTGGGCGCCTCGCTGCATGCGGTGCAGGACTTCTATTCGCACTCCAACTGGATCGACGGCGTCGACCGGCGTTGCCAGACCTTCCTGCAGACGCCGGTCGAAGAGCGCGGGGCGATGAGCCTTTATACCGGGTCCTATGCCAGCGGCATTGCCACCGGCCCCCACCATCACGGTGCCTATTCCCTGTCCTGCAGCATGTTCCGCGGGCGATCGCTCGATACCGGGCTGGCGCCGCTGTGCTCGGGCCTGTCGCCGCTGCAGAACCTGCCCATGTGCGAGACCTTCCGCGCCTGCAGCGCGGCCACCAACATACCCTTCAGCATCGAGGACCGGCAGAACAACACCCTGGTCTACCTGGAACCGCCCGGCATCGCGCTCGACTCCACCTGGATGGCCCGCACCCAGGCGACCAATCGTGGCCTGCTCGACACCGAAGGCAATTTCCTGCCCGGCCTGGACGGACACCACTTCCGCCAGAGCCAGTGCCAGATCATCATCCAGGCAGCACGGGGCCAGGTATGCTCGGCCAATGCCGACATGCTTTTTGCCGGCGCCAAGGACCTGGCGATCCGGGCCACCGCCGAATGGGCCGGCTATCTCGAGGCGGCGATGGCGGCGATGGGACCGCAGCAGGCCGCGTTCTGGAACCGCATCAAGAACTCGGGCGAGAAGCTGGACGATCGGATAGCCGGCTTCGAGGATCTTTCCCTGCTGCCCTATCTGTTCCTCAGCGCCGGTCCCTATCCGCAGGGCAATGCAGCCCTGCCGGACCGGCCCCATGCGGGCCCCTCATCGGGGTGGTTCCTGCGCCTGGGCGTGGAGACCGAGGACAGCATCGGATCGGGTACGGATGCCGATATCTACCTGCGCGTCTTTGTCGGCGAGACGTCCACCGACCATCTGCTCGACAGGCTGCCCAGCAAGGGTCCGTTCACCGGCTATGACGACTTCGAGGAAGGCGACGTCGACGCCTATGTGGTGGGGCCCTTCGCCGAGCGGCCGACGGCGATCGCCCTGGTCAATGACGATGGCGACATGGCGGCGGTGGCCAGCGGCGCCTGGGCCGAATTCACCCAGACACTGGATACGACGCTGACGACGCTGCGCCGGGGCATGATTGCCCTGGTCGCGGGCAATGCCGACTATGTTGGCACCGCGCAGGCCCATCTGGATTTCGCGACCGTGGCGGCCCACCTGGCGGCCCCTTTTCATGACGGATCACTCACCGTGGACGGGGGCGACCAGGGCGCGTTCCGTCTCGACTACCGGCTGCGGCCCATGGCGCATCTGCTCACCAGCCAGGAAGCCGCCGACGGCTGGCTGGCGCTCGAGGTACAGGTGCGGCGCATGTAGAGCCTGCGCGAGGGGACGCTGGACCGGTTCTCAAATTCGGACGAGCCCTTCGTGCTGTTCCTGGCCAGTCCGCTCAACGGCCGGGCCGACCCCATCCAGGCCTATCTCAGCGATCCGATAGACGACTTCGACAAGGATGAAACCCACGTCTTTGCCAGGCGCACCGGCAGCGCCAGCATCGTCAAGATCCCGCCCAATGGCGGCGTAGTGCTGAGCCTGCGCATCTTCGAATCCGACGATGAGACCGCAAAGGACCGCGAGACCCTGCGCCGGACCTTCGAGAGCGGACTCAAGGAGAGCGAACTGACCGCCGATGCCCGCTTCATCGGCGAGATCGGCCGGCTGATCGCCCCCGACTGGGCGGTATCGCAGCTGGACGTCTTCGCCTTCGAACGGTCGGCATCGCCCCAG
>CAMLOA010000242.1 GCA_946481445.1 uncultured Devosia sp.
GTGGGTGATCGGCTGCGGGAAGGGCTTGGGTTCAGTGGGCGAGAGAATCGTGGGCTGGATTTCAAAGAAGCTGAACAGGTCGTCCAGGTACATCGACTGCCCGGCAATCCGCGTGAAGCCGAGCAGGATGCGCTGGAACAGACCGTTGAGCCTGAGGAACGAGCCGGAGAGGAAGGCGAGGTCGCCGATGGTGAAGTCGCCGGTAATCGTCTGCCAGACGATGAAGGCATAGGCACCGTAATAGGTGAGCGTTGAGATCGAAGAGAGGAGCGCACCCCAGCTGGCCCGCTGCGTCGCAAGCCGACGGTTGTCCAGATAGAGCGTGTGCGCCAACTGCTTGAATCGCGTGACAAGAAAGTTGCCCAGGCCGAACAGCTTGATTTCCTTGGCCGTTTCCGGGGTCGCGCCGATGTAACGGATATATTCCAGCTCACGCCGCTCCGGCGTGCGCCAGCGGCTCATGGAGTAGTCCAGCATGTTGAACCGCGTCTCGCCCCAGATCGCTGGCACGAAGCTGAGTGGCAGCAGCAGGATCAGCCAGGGCGCATAGACGAAGAGACCCGCCGCCAGCGTCACCACCGTGATGATATCCTGCGCCTGTCCGAACATCTGGCTGAGCAGCGCATTGCGCCCCGCTGCCTGCCGCCGTGCCCGTTCCAGCCGGTCCTGATATTCGGCCGATTCGAAATGCATCAGGTCGAGTCGGGCGGCATGGGCCATCAGCTCGACGCTCACCGTATTGGAATGGAGTTCGGACAGGATCGAATCCACCAGCCCCGTGGCGCGCGCCAGCAGATCCGATCCCACCACCAGCGCCAGTTCGACCAGCAGCAGGGTCAGCACCGGTGTCAGCACGCCGCTGCCCCACCACTCGGCCAGCGTGGGGCCCGGCGGCGTTATCCCGGTCAGCCGCACCACTTCATCGATGATCAGCTTGCCCACATAGAGCATGGCGATGGGCTGGAGCGAGGAGACCAGCCGCAATCCGATGCTGGCCGCGGTCAGCGGACGGCTCGTGCGCCAGATCTGCGCCACCAGGCGGCCCAGATGGGCCAGGTTCTCGAGGCGTTCCTTGAAGGTGGGGGCCTTGTCGGGCGTTGGCGGCGGGCGGCGCCCGGGGAGGTCGGTCATGGTGCCGATAGTGATAGCTGCGTCCGGCGGCCCGACAAACTAAATTTGTCGCAACCGGAGCAACCTGAGCCTCCGGAAGATAACGAATTCAGCCAATATGCAACATCGGATCGAATCCTATGCGACAGGTCTGCTGCCCCAAGCGGGGCCGGCCACGCCGTTTGCGACGTGGCCGGCGGTTATATGTCAGTAGCGCTGGAAGGCTGCCGGCTTGTTGCCCATGATGGCCTCGATCCTCTCCACCACGTCGGCCGTCAGCCTGTCCCTGGACTGCAGCGCCGCCAGGTTGTCGGCCAGCTGTGCCTTCTTTGACGCGCCCAGGATGACGGTCGACACATGCGGGTTGCGCAGGCACCACAGCAGTGCCAGGTGATGCACCGGCATGCCGATTTCCTTTGCCAGATCAGCCAGTTGCCGGATCTTGTCCAGCTTGGCCTGACCTTCCGGGCTGGTCCATTCCTTCTTGAGCCATTCGTAGCCGGGCAGGTTCATGCGGCTGTCGGCCGGGATGCCGTCATTGTACTTGCCGGTGAGCGCACCGGATGCCAGCGGCGACCAGATCGTGGTGCCCAGCCCCATCAGGTCATAGAGCGGCAGGTAGTCGTGCTCGACCTTCTCGCGCACGAAGAGGTTATATTGCGGCTGCTCCATCTGTGGCCCGATCAGGTTGTTGGCCCGCGCAAATCCCCACGCTTCCGTGAATTGCTGGGCATTCCACTCCGAGGTCCCCCAGTAGAGAACCTTGCCCTGGGTGATCAGGTTGTGCATCGCCCACACCGTTTCCTCGATCGGCGTATCGATATCGGGACGGTGGCAGAAATAGAGGTCGAGATAGTCCACCTGCAGGCGCTTGAGCGCGGCGTGGCAGGCCTCGGTCACGTGCTTGCGGGAAAGGCCCTTCTGCGTCGGCTTGCCGCCGCCCCAGAACACCTTGGACGAGACGGCATAGCTGTCCCGGCTCCAGTTGAGCTTCCGTAAGGCAGCGCCCATCAGCGCTTCGGATTCTCCGGCCTCGTAGCCCTCGGCATTGTCAAAGAAATTGACGCCCTCGTCATAGGCGAGGCCCATCAGCGCCATGGCCTCGGACTCATCCACCTGCTTGGAGAAGGTGACCCAGCTTCCAAGCGACAGTTCGCTGACCTTGAGGCCAGATTTGCCCAAGCGACGATATTCCATATCCATGTTCCCGAAGTTCTGCGGCGAATGCCGACTCGTTTCATCGGCAATTGCCGATAGAGTTAACGTTCATACGATGGGTGGCCATGTCTGTAAAGGCGCGGCCCAATCGTCATTGAACAGGAGGGCACCTTCCCTCGTTCCCCTCGAAAGGAGATTTATCATGCTCAAGGACATCGATTCCGCCGCCATCGTGGCCGTTTCCGACATGGCCCGCGCCCGGCACTTCTATGGCAGCATACTCGGCCTGCCGGAGCTCTCGGGCGATGACGACGTCGCCGAGTTCCAGACGGGCAAGACCGTGCTGGTGGCCTACCGGTCCGAATTCGCCGGCACCAACAAGGCCAACGGCGTCGTCTGGGGTGTGGGCAACAGGGTGAAGGCCATCGCGGCGGACCTGATGGCCAAGGGGGTCACCTTCGAGTATTATCCGGAAATGGGAATGGACTATGCCGATGGCGTCCACAGCGCAGGCGGGTTCAGTGCCGCCTGGTTCAAGGATCCGGACGGCAACATCCTGCACATCAACTCGATGTAGGTGCCGGAACGCTAGGGCAGCGCCCGCAGGAAGCCTGCCAGGTCGCCGGTGACATGGTGAACATGCGGACCGCTTGCCCGGCCCAGTTCCCAGGCCTCGACCTGATCATGGGTAAAGTCCGTGGCGGCCACGACCTGCACGGTCGTCATGCCCACTTCGTGAGGGACGACCAGATTCTTTTCGAGATCGTCGAACATGGCCGCGCGCGTCGGATCGATGCCATGCAGGGCGCAGAAGCCGTCATAGGCTGCCTTGTGCGGCTTGGGCACATAGGTCATGGCGCGAATGTCGTGCACATGCTCGAACAGGTGGTCGCCGCCCAGGCGGCGCAGCACGGCGCGGGCATGGCCGACATCGCCATTGGTGAGGATGAACTTGCGGCCCGGCAGGGCGGCGATGGCAGCCACGAGGTCGGGGTGCGGGTCGACCGGCGAATAGTCGATGGCATGCACGGTGGTCAGGAAGTGATCGGGATCGACCTCATGCCGCTGCATGAGCCCGTTCAGGGTCGTGCCATAGTCGCGGTAGTAGGTCTTCTGCAGCGCGCGGGCCCCTTCGAAATCGAGCTGGGTGAGTTCCATCACGTAGCTGGTGATGGCGCTGTCGATCTGGGCGAAGAGATTGCATTCACGCGGATAGAGGGTGTTGTCGAGGTCGAACACCCAATCTGTGACGTGGCTGAGGCTGCGGATGGCCGCGGGCGACATATCGTTCATGGTCAGCCCAGTATGCCGCAAAAGAATGAACTATTCACCTAGCGGCTGTGGGGGCGGCCATTCAGCCGCCCCCACAGGATTGAATCGTGGTTCCGGCAGGACTATTCGGCCGGCGTATTGGCTTCGACGGCGAGGCCGAGCGCGCCGATCAGCCCTTCCGGATTGGCGGCAGCCGCCATCAGCACGAGCAGCGAGGTCGGGGAAGCCGGAGCAACCTTGACTTCCAGGCTCTGCGGATCGTCGAGGAAGGCCGAGACCGGCGGCACGACGAGGTCGGCCAGGGCGGGCAGGCCCGTTTCGGCGATCATGCCGGGCAGCATGGCCTTGATGCCTTCAACGAAGGTGGCGCGGTCGGCGCCCGACGAGGCGGCAAAGAAGTCCAGCAGCTTGCCGGCCAGCGACGCATCATCGTAGCGGACCGAGGCGCCGACGATCGAGACACCCTGCATGATGGCCATGCCCTGCATCATCTGGGCCTGGGCCTGCTCCTCGGTGGCTTCGCCGCTGGCCGCCATCTGCGCCTGCATGGCATAGATCTGGTCGAGCACGGCGGGGGTGAAGCCGGTGATTTCTGCGGTGATGTCGATGGCGCCGACTTCATCAAAGTCGAAGCTGAACTGGCTGAGGTTCATGTGGCCATCGGCCATGTTCCAGGTCATCTCCTGCACGATGTTGCCGGAGATCTCGGTCAGGCCGAGCGCCTCGATGACGGCACCGGCGCTGGGATCTTCCTCCGAGACGCTGGTGAGGTTGGCCCAGATGCCCGAGATCGTCAGGGTCGAGCTGACATCGGTGAGGTCCATGCCCTGTTCGGGATTGAACGTGGAGCTGGCTTCCAGACCCTCGATGGAAATCACTTCCTCGCCGTTGCGGAACACGCTCAGGGGACCGGCGGTGAAGGATTCGAAGAGCTGCAGCATGGCGACGGCCGGCACCGGATCCC
>CAMLOA010000243.1 GCA_946481445.1 uncultured Devosia sp.
CCGCGTGGGTTTGCTAATTGCTGTCTTCCCCGCCCAGCCAGCGGCGGTCGTGCTCCCAGGTTTCGCGCCATTCGCGTTCGAGGATGGCGCGGCGCTTGCCATAGCGCTCCTCGGTGATGGCGAGCTCGACAATGCGATCGGTGCGGAAATTGCGGAACGCGGTCCTCAGGCAACACCAGGCGGCAATGACCTGCTTGCCCTCGTAATAGACGAGCTGCACCGGCCAGATCGTGCGTTCGGATGGGTTGCCGCCCTCGTCCTCATAGGCGATGCGGACGGCCTTTTCGGTGCGCATGGCCAGGCGTACCTGGCCCAGCACCGGCATGGGCCGGCGGGAATTGGCGCCCCAGACGGCCGTGGGCCAGAGGCCGGTGTCATTGATGCGGTCGCGCAGGTCCTCGGGTGAGGCAGTGGCGATCTTGGCCAGTGCATTCTTGGCGGCCAGCCCCAGGCCATCGTCCGGCTGCGCGCCGACCCAGCGCGCCCCCAGCACCAGCGCTTCGAGCTCCTCGGCGGAGAACATCAGCGGCGGCAGGAAGAAGCCGGGCTTCAGCATATAGCCCACTCCCGCCTCGCCATCGATGGGCGCGCCCAGGCCGATGAGCGTCTGCACGTCGCGATAGAGCGTGCGCACCGAAACGCCCTGTTCCTCGGCCAAGGCCGCCGCCGTGACCGGCCGCCTATGCCGGCGCAGGGCATCCATGATGGAAAACAGCCGCTCGGTTTTGTCCATGTTTCGTTCTCCTCGGGGTGAACTGGATGCCAGATTCTGTGGAGCACGCCAAGCTCTGGGGAGGGTGTCGACTGGACCATCGGGGACGCCAACGGACCGACCGGCCGGTGTCAGGCGATCTGGCCGTAAAAGGCGCGGATGTCATGGGCCATGGCCTCGGGGACCTCGAGGGCCGGAAAGTGACCGCCCTGGGTCAGTTCGGTCCAGCGCACGATGTTCCAGAGATTGCGTTCGCCCCAGGCGCGCGGCGCCGGATTGTCGGCGGGCAGCGTGACAACTGCGTGCGGCACGCCGTGCCGCGGTGGCTTGGTGGGCAGGTCCGGATCGGCAAAGGCTTCTTTGTAGAGGCGCAAGGAGCTGCCGATGGTCTTAGTGAACCAGTAGACCGACAGGATCGTCGCCAGGTCCTCGAAGCTGAAAGCATTGCGGATGTCGCCGCCATTGTCGCTCCAGCCGTTGAACTTCTCCAAAATCCACGCGGCCAGACCCGCCGGAGAATCGTTGAGACCGACGGCCAGCGTCGCCGGCTTGGTCCCCTGGAGCATGGCATAGGCACCCTCGGCATAGGCCCAGTAGTCGCAGCGGCCGAAATAGGCCTGTTCCTCGGGCGTCGGATCATCGGGGCGGGGAAAGCCGGCGTAGACATTGACGTAGTGCGCCCCGATCAGGCGGGCGGGAAAGTCGCGCACCAGTGCCATGACCGCACCGGCCCCCATATCGGAACCGGATAGGAGGAATTTCTCGTAGCCCAGCCGGGTCATCAGTTCGGCCCATAGGGGAGCCACCCGGCTCAGATTCATCCCCGGGGCGGCCGGCTGGCTCGAAAAGCCGTAGCCGGGCAGCGAGGGGATGACGAGATCAAAGGCGACCCCATCGACCGGCTCGGTCAGGAGCGGCACCAGCGGCAGCAATTCGACGAAATTGGATGGCCACCCATTGGCCAGCAGCAGCGGAATGTTGGTCTGTCCCCTGCCCCGGACATGCACGAAATGCACGGTCTGGCCATCGATGACGTCGGTGAACTGCGCAAAGGCGTTGAGCCGGGCCTCGGCCGCCCGCCAGTCGAACCCGTCGGCCCAATAGGCGAGGAAGTCGCGCAGGAAGCCATCCTCGATCCCATAGTCCCAGCCCGCGCCGGCCAGTGTCTCGGGCAGGCGGGTGCCGGCCAGCCGCGCCTTGAGATCGGCGATGTCGGCGTCGGGAACGGCGATGGTGAAGGGCTGCATTGGCATGGCTCCGGATTACGATCTGGAACCATTGTTGCCCATTGTGCTGACAGCCCCTGGCAGCACCGCTGCTGACAGTTTCCGTCACTGGCCGGTGGCCAGCTGGGATCTTCCGCTCTCAACTGGCCTCGGCCAGGTTCTTCTTCTGCCGTCGCCGGATGACCGAGGAGGGGATGTTCATGCCCTCGCGATACTTGGCCACGGTGCGGCGCGCGACGTCGATGCCCTGCTCCTTCTTGAGCACTTCGGCAATGGTGTCGTCGCTGAGGATGTCGCTGGCGGCCTCGGCCTCGATCAGCTGGCGGATGCGGTGGCGCACCGCTTCGGCCGAATGGTCCCCGCCGCCGTCGCTGGAGGCTATGGCGGTGGTGAAGAAGTATTTCATCTCGTAGAGGCCGCGCGGCGTGGCCATGTATTTGTTGGCGGTGACCCGGCTGACCGTGGATTCGTGCATGTCGATGGTTTCGGCCACCATCTTGAGCGTCATCGGCTTGAGATGGGCAATGCCGTGGGTGAGAAAGCCGTCCTGCTGCCGCACGATCTCGGCGGCGACCTTGATGATGGTCTGCGCCCGCTGGTCGAGGCTCTTGGTGAGCCAGTTGGCCGTGGCCAGGCAATCGGACAGGAAGCTTTTCTCGGCCGCGTCACGCGTCTTCCGGGTCACCGTGGCATAGTAGACCCGGTTGACCAGAACCCGGGGCAGAACCTCCGAATTGAGCTCGATCTGCCAGGCGCCGTCGGGCCCGCGCCGCACGAAGACATCGGGCACCACAGCCTCGACCGGGCCGCTGTCGAAGGCCAGGCCCGGCTTGGGATCGAGCTGGCGGATTTCCGCCAGCATGTCGACAAGGTCCTCGCGATCGCAGCCGACCGCGCGCATCAGGCCCGCCATATTGTGCTCGGCCAGCATGCCGATATTGTCGAGCAGCCGCATCATCATGGGGTCCAGTCGGTCCCGGTCGCGCAGCTGTATGGCGAGGCACTCGGGCACCGAGCGGGCAAAGACCCCGATCGGATCGCACCCCTGCAGCGCCTCGAGCACCGCCTCGACATCGCCCGTCTCGGCGCCGAGCTGCTCCGCCAGCCCGCCCAGGTCAATGGTGAGGTAGCCGGCCTCGTTGAGACCATCGATCAGGTGCCGCGCGATCAGCCGGTCCGCCGGCGTGCGCAGGATCATGTTGGCCTGGTTTTCCAGATGCTCGCTCAGCAGCGGCCGGGCGGCGACGAACTGGTCGATATCCGGCGCCTCGCCGCCCTCGCTGGAGCCATTGCGGTCCAGCCGGCTCTGCGGATTGAGCTGGTCCTGCGCGCCCTGGTCGGGAAACACATTCTCCACCGCCGTGTCGTAGCCATCGGCAATGGAGGCGGCATCCTGGATGCGCTCACCCCGGTCCACCGTGTCCTCATAGGCATTGAGCTCGGTCGAGCGCTCCGGCACCTCGGCCGGCTCGGCTTCCCCGGCCTCCCCGCCATCCTCGCGCTCGAGCAGCGGGTTGCGCAGCAGTTCGGCGTCGACGAAGTCGTTGAGTTCGAGGTGGCTGAGCTGCAGCAGACGGATCGATTGCATCAGTTGCGGCGTCAGCGTCAGGCTCTGGGCCTGCCGGAATTCCAGACGCGGCGAAAGTGCCATCAGTTACAAGTCCCTGGCGCAGATCCGGCCCGGGTGGGCCGCTGGTCGAGGCGGACCATGACTCATTTTTGGGCACTGGGCAAGCGCCAGGGCAAGTTCCGTGCCAAGCCCAGTCACATCCGCGTGAGTTCGAAGTCCTCGCCCAGATAGACGCGGCGCGCATCCGGATTGGCGCTGATGGTTTCGGGACGCCCCTGGATCATCACCTTGCCGCCATGGATCACATAGGCCCGGTCGACCAGGCCGAGCGTTTCGCGCACGGCATGGTCGGTGATGAGGACGCCGATGCCGCGCTGGGTCAGCTGGCGCACTAGGCCCTTGACTTCGGCCACGGCAATCGGATCGACGCCGGCAAAGGGTTCGTCGAGCAGCATAAAGGCCGGATCGGCCGCCAGCGCGCGCGCGATCTCGACCCGCCGCCGCTCGCCGCCGGAGAGGGCCAGGGCATTGGCCCCGGCCAGATGCGCAATGGAGAACTCGTTGAGCAGGGCCTCGAGGCGGGCCTTGCGCGCCGCCCGGCCGGGCACATGGTTCTCCAGCACCGCCATGATATTGCCGCGCACCGAAAGGCCGCGGAAGATGGAGGGCTCCTGCGGCAGGTAGCCAATTCCCAATTGCCCGCGCTGGAACAGCGGCAGGTGGGTGATGGGCCGTCCATCGAGCTGGATGGTGCCGCTATCGGGTTTGACCAGACCCATGATCATGGTGAAGACGGTGGTCTTGCCGGCGCCATTGGGTCCGAGCAGGCCCACGGCCTCGCCGCGCCGCACCGCGATGGAGACGTCGCGCACCACCACGCGCTTGCCAAAGCTCTTGGCCAGGCTATGCGCCACCAGCCATCCGGTCTGGTCGATGCGGGGCTTGGGCGAGACCTGCGTCATTGGCTGGTGAAGACCCC